>NZ_VPDG01000021.1:0-39899 GCF_013417805.1 Acinetobacter sp. YH12226
GTGACAACGTTGAGATGTCAGTAGAGCTAATCCACCCAATCGCAATGGACCCAGGTCTACGTTTTGCGATCCGTGAAGGCGGTCGTACAGTGGGTGCTGGTGTAGTTGCTAAAGTAACTGCATAATCGCTGATTGTGTAAGAAAAGCGCCTCTTTGAGGCGCTTTTTTTTGATTCAAACTTTTTATAAAACTAAAAATAGATTGTCGGACAATGATTTTAAAAGCTGTCCTTATCTGATATTGGCTTGACCTAAACTGCACTTATGTAAAAAAAAATTACCACGTAATATACAGATAAGAATATGAATATTACATTTTCGGGTCTGGATTGGCCTGATGGGAGTGGTCACATGAATGCGAAAGTAAATATTACAAATCGTGCGGGTGCAAGTTTTCCAGTTCGTCGTATGAACTTTGATTTTGATGCTGTACCGGAATATTGGATGAATGGTTCAGCAGGTCTCACTCATTTTATGACGGCATTATCTGCGCTATTTCCAGCGGGAGAAAAGTTTTTTATAGATTCAGTCCGTGCGGTGCGTAAACATCCTGCAATTGCCAATAATGAAGCATTACAAAAAGAAATTTCCGCTTTTATTGGTCAGGAAGCGATGCATACTCACGAGCATATCGGCTTTAATGCATCTGCGCAAAAACATGGGCATGATGTTGATACGCTTGATCGTTATACCGATAAAGTCATTCAAACGACACGTAAAGTCATGGCTAAACTGGGTAAGCCTGTGGGTATTACCCAAGAAATGGTAGATTTAACTGCAACCACGGCACTTGAGCATTTCACTGCAACCATTGCCTCACAGCTTTTGACCAATAGCCATATTCAAGAATTGATGACAGATGAAACCATGAAAACCATGTGGTTATGGCATGCCATCGAGGAAAATGAACATAAGGCAGTTGCATATGATGTCTTTGAAGGAGTTTTTGGCAAAGGCCTAAAAGCCTATGCACTGCGTACTTCATCCTTGGTCATCGCAATGGCAACCTTATTTGTGGTACAAAGCTATTTCCTCGCCCGTTTGCTTAAACAGGATCAGCAATTCAATCTTGAGTCCTTAAAAGCCATTTATACCTATGCCTATAGTCCTTCTAAAGGTGTCATTACGGGTATGGCGAAAGAAATGCTGATGTATTTTAAACCGGGATTCCATCCGAATGATCATCATACAGATCAACTGTTGGCGACCTGGAAAGCCAAATTGGGTTTGTGACAGAACTGAAGATTGGAGAGCGACTAAAATCGCTCTTTTTTTTGCTCGATTTTTTGGATGAAGTTTCTATAATGCGGAGGTTGATTCTATATAAGATGAACGAAGATGATTCGTTTAATGCAAGCAGCGGATGTAGAAGTCGTTGCAAAGATTGAAAAATCAGTTCAATCACATCCCTGGACTTTAAAACAGTTCGAAGATGCTGTAACGGCTTATCAAAGTACCGTGATTGAAGTGCAAGGGCAGGTGGCCGGATTTTGTATTTTACAACCAGTGCTGGATGAAGCCAATTTATTGCTCATGGCAATTGATCCGGCACAGCAAGGTCAGGGCTTGGGCTATCAGTTGCTGGAGGCTTCAGTGGCGATGCTAAAAAATAATCCGGTGCAGATTTTCCTGGAAGTGCGCGAGAGTAATCTGGCTGCGATCAAGCTGTATGAAAAATCAGGCTTTCATCAGATTGATCTGCGCAAGAATTATTATCCTAACAGTAACGGAAGCCGTGAACATGCCATCATTATGGTGAAAGCATGTACAGATGATTTTGCCAGTCTGTTTAAATCATAAAAGCTGACGACCTTATTTAATAATCTGGTGATTCCATCCGCTGGGTAAGGTCGTCATTAATGAGTTTCCCAAGTGCTGAATCTCCGTGGCACTTAGGGCATGATTTAAGCGTCGCCATTGTCCATCGATTAAGAGTTCCAAGGGTAGATACTGAGATTTGTAATTCATCTTGTTAGAATGTGGCACCCAATATCCCAGATAGATAAATTGCAAGCCCAGCTTTTGTGCATGTTCAATCTGTTTCAAGATTGCAAAAGCACCAAGTGAGCGGCGATTTTCATCTGGGTCAAAGAAGGTATAGACGGCAGAAATGCCATCATCCATCAAGTCACAGGTTGAAACACTGATTAGACGCTCATCTTGCCATAATTCTAGAAAGAAGCTGTCGGCACAGCTTTGTAATAAAAATTTTTCGAACTGATCCCGAGTGGGTGGGAACATGTCGCCATCTGAGTGGCGTTCATTAATATAGCGTTCATACAGCGCATAATGTAGATCACCGGCGTGCTCTGGACTGGTAATTTTCATCACCAGATCCTGATTCCGTTTCCAGGCTTTTTTTTGTGAACTGTTCATGCGGAATTCAACAACAGGCACACGCGAAGACAGACATTGACGACACAGATGACATTCGGGTCGATACACGAAATCACCACTGCGGCGGAAACCGGTACGTGACAGTTCCGATAAAGTTACGACATCAATTCGATGTGCAGGATCCAGAAAAACCATGCGCGCCGACTTGTTGGGTAAATAGCTACAATCATGCGGCGGCGTAATATAATACTGTAAATCGTTCAGTAGGGCCTTTGGCTGATAAGAGTTCATAACAACTACCCTCTGTTATTTTCATTCACTTAAGCGCGCGTTTTGCGCTATTGTTTTACTTGAAAATACACCTTCCTGATAATTTTTCCAATCAATCGCAGGCTTTTTTACAATATCTTGTAAAGAATTAAGATAAGCTTGGCGAGAAAGTGTACAGGCACCCAGACTTAACAGGTGATCATTCACCAGTTGGCAGTCGATCCAGGGTAGTTTATTTTCCTGTCCAATCAGCATTAAAGTATAGAAAGCCATTTTAGAAACATCGGTTTGCGTACTAAACATGGATTCACCAAAACAGCCTTGACCGATGGTCACACCATAAAGTCCACCCACGACGCGATCTTCATCCCAGACTTCAATGCTATAGCTATATCCTGCGTCAAACATGTCGCAATAGCCTGCGATAATATCTTCACTGATCCAGGTGTCGTCTGCATAAGCACGCGGCAATGAACAGGAACGAATCACCCTTTCAAAAGCATGATTGATTGTAATTTTATAGTCCTGCTTTTTCATATTGCGTAGCAGGGATTTGCTTGGATGATAATCTTCGGGGCGAATAATGCAGCGTGGTTCCGGACTCCACCAGCAAATTGGATCACCTTCTGAAAACCATGGAAATAATCCATGTGTATAGGCTTCATAAAGTGTAGAAGGGGAGAGGTCGGCACCAATACAAATCAGTCCTTCACCTTCAGGATCAACCTCGACCGGATTGGGAAAAATGAATTCTGAGGGAGGAAGTAAAGACATGGCAAACCCGACATAAATCTATAGATAAATCATCATCTCATTCTAGCAATAAAAAAGCCGCCCATAATGGACGGCTTTTTTATTCTTGCTGCTTAGTCTAGTTTGCCCATCGCATCAAGATATTTTTCCGCATCAAGCGCAGCCATACAGCCTGAACCCGCAGAAGTAATGGCCTGACGGTAAATGCTGTCCGCAATGTCACCGGCTGCAAATACACCCGGTACCGAAGTTTGGGTTGCATTACCTGCAGTACCACTTTGCACCTGGATATAACCATCACGAAGCTCTAACTGGCCTTCGAACATGGCGCTATTTGGCTTATGACCAATCGCCACAAACATACCCGTCACATCAACGTTTTGAGTAGAGTCATCTTGAGTTGATTTAAGACGAACCGAGGTCACGCCAGATTGTGCATCGCCTAGAACTTCATCGACCTGATGGTTCCAGATAATGCTGATCTTGCCTTCTTTTTCTTTGGCAAATAAATGATCTTGCAAGATCTTTTCAGAACGTAGTGAATCACGACGGTGAACCAGAGTCACGTGAGAAGCAATATTAGATAGATACAACGCTTCTTCAACAGCGGTATTACCACCACCTACGACCATAACTTTCTGGTTTTTATAGAAGAAACCATCACAGGTTGCGCAAGCACTGACACCTTGACCCATATAGGCTGCTTCAGATTCCAGACCGAGGTATTGGGCAGTTGCACCGGTACAGATAATCAGGGCATCACAGGTGAATTCTTCCATATCGCCTTTTAACACGAACGGGCGCTGGCTAAGATCCACTTCATTGATATGGTCATACACGATTTCAGTGCCAAAACGCTCTGCATGTGCCTGCATACGTTCCATCAAGGCGGGACCAGTCAAACCTTCGGGATCACCCGGCCAGTTATCGACGTCAGTCGTCGTGGTCAGCTGACCGCCCAGTTGCAAGCCTGCAATCAGGGTAGGTTTCAAGTTTGCACGCGCTGCATACACTGCTGCGCTATAGCCCGCAGGGCCAGAACCTAAAATAATCAGTCGTGAGTGACGTGCGCTCATCAGCTGTATCCTTTTTTATTTAGAAATTTATTGAATTATACGTGAAACTGTATAACAGTGGTGTGAGATTAAAGTCGATATTATTGATCATTGAAATCGATTTGAGCTATATAGCATAAGTAACATTGTGCTTGCACAATAGTGCATCTTTTTTCACAGAACAGGTGCATAATATGTATTTTATTGCGTCGCTTTTTTCAAGCATTGAAGCAAAAGAATATTCATGAAGAATTGGTTACAGGACAGTATATGACAGCGGTGTCGAGTGCCTATGCACAGCGCTTAGTAATGACATTATTTTTAGTCTCATTTGGGATTTATCTGTTTCTTGCAACAGTGACCTATACGCCATTTGATCCGGGGTGGATGCATATCTCCAGTGATACGCAGACCGTTTCGAATGCCAGTGGGGTAGCGGGTGCCTGGATTGCAGACCTTTTGTTTGGCTTTCTCGGTTGGGCAAGTCTGCTGATCCCTGTCTATCTGTTTATGGAGGCGATTCAGGTCTGGTGGCCGCGTAGCTTCCTGAACCGGCCATTTCGCTATGCTGCGCAATTCTTCCTGTTGCTGAGCACCTCAGCGCTTTTGTTTTTATTCTGGCAAGTCCCTGCTGATACGCTGGATAATTCTTCCGGCGGTATTATTGGCTATGAATTAGGTCAGAGTCTTGAACAATTGCTGACAGTATACGGTGCAGCATTCTTCTTGTTTGTGCTTTGGGTGGTGTTATTTACCTTGGCTTTTGGGGTGAAGTGGAACAAGACCTGGAGCAGCCTCAAAGCAACGCCTGCTTATCTGCAAGATCTGTTCTACCGCAATGTGCCTGAAGGCATGTCTGATTTTGACCGTACTGCACCTGTTGCCAAAAAAGAGCCAGTCATTAGTGCAAAAAAAGTAGCGGTTGCAGTAACACCTGCGCCTGAGCATCAACTGGTAGAAATAGATCCGGTGGTGCGCGATCAGGTGGCTGAACGCTTATTTGATGATTTTGCCGATAAAGAATCACAACAACCGCAGTTTTATGAGGATATTCCTGAGGCTGAGCAGCAGGCTCCTGAGCCAGTCGAGACATTTAAGCAAGTACAGCAAGTGCCTCAACAGCCGGATCGTGTGGTAGCGACAGGCGAGGTGTGGCGTGCCTTACATTCAAATGAAGATCAGCGCCATAAACAGGATATTGATGCCTTACTCAAAGCAGCCGAAGAAGAACAGCTTAATTCTCCAGTCTCACATATAAGCGCTCCTCAACCTGTTTCAGCACAGACTCATGCTCACACCAGAACCGCATTGGCTCCACATACAGGCCTGGACTGGGATGATGATGAAATCTTTGATGAACTTCTGGCTGCAGTTCCGCAAGGCAAAACTGCGACCGATGTGCATAGTCCATTCAATACAGCGCCAGCCGAAAAGACGGCAAGAATTGTAGAAGACATGACCAATGTTGCACCTGTCATGGCGTCTATGACAACGGCACATGTCGTGAAAAATAGCGCATTACAGGCCGATCTGGATGACCTGGGTGATTTACTGATTGAAGAAGATGAGCCAAGCCAACCGGTACGTAGTTCTAGCTATGCTCAATCTTCTGCTTTTGTTCAGGCACCAATTCAGCATCAGGGTATAGAGCAACCAGTATCTCCTCCTTCTGCAACTCATGCAGCAGTACGCGAGGCTTTATCTAAAGAAGAATTTGTAGAAGCCTGGCAAGAAACGGCTGGTAAACCACAAGATGAAGACGAGTTTGATTTTGATGCTCCTTTAACTGATGCTTCAGGCCGTCCGATGTCACGTGCCATGCAGGTGGTGGAGCGCCGTAAAGATTTATCACCACTTCCAGGGCTAGATTTACTGGATGAAGTCGATCCGAATAAAAAAGTGAATTTTACCGAAGAGCAGCTGGCACGTTTATCTGAATTGCTTGAAATCAAGCTGCAAGAATTTAATGTCAAAGCTAAAGTGGTAGAAGCACAGCCAGGCCCAGTCGTGACACGTTTTGAACTAGATCTGGCGCCAGGGGTAAAAGCCTCCAAAGTGACCAATATTTCGCGTGATCTGGCACGTTCGATGTCGATGGCATCAGTGCGTGTGGTTGAAGTCATTCCGGGTAAGCCGTATATCGGAATTGAAGTACCAAACAGTACCCGTGAAATGGTCCGTTTGATCGAACTTTTGACCATTCCAGCCTTTACTGATCCGAATAGTATTCTCTCTATGGCAATGGGTAAGGATATTTCCGGTAATCCGGTGATTGCTGATCTGGGTAAAGCGCCGCATATGTTGGTGGCAGGGACCACGGGTTCAGGTAAATCGGTGGCGGTGAACTCGATGATTTTATCGATGTTGCTGAAATATACCCCAGATGAATTGCGTTTAATTCTGATCGATCCGAAGCAGCTGGAACTGGCAAACTATAATGATATTCCACATTTGTTGACGCCTGTGGTTACTGATATGAAAGATGCAGTCAGCGCATTGAACTGGTGTGTCAATGAGATGGAACGTCGTTATAAGCTGATGTCTTTCCTGAAAATCCGTAAACTAAGCGACTATAACCGCAAGGTGGAAGAGGCGATTGCCAATGGTGAAGACCTGATCGATCCTACTTGGAAAGCCAGCGATTCTGTTGTGGGTGAGCGTGCGCCGCGTTTGACGCCGTTGCCATCCATTGTGATTGTCGCGGATGAGTTCGCGGATATGATCATGCAGGTCGGTAAAAAAGCCGAAGAAATGATTACCCGTCTGGCACAAAAATCACGTGCGGCCGGTATTCACCTGTTGCTTGCGACCCAGCGTCCATCAGTAGATGTAATCACAGGCTTGATTAAGGCCAATATTCCGACACGTGTCGCATTACGGGTTAACTCCAAGATCGATTCGCGTACCATTCTGGATGCCGGCGGTGCAGAAGATTTGCTTGGTCATGGTGACATGCTATTCCTCGGCCCAGGTAAGATTGAACCTGAGCGTGTGCATGGTGCATTTATTGCCGATGACGAAGTCAACCGGATCTGCGATGCATGGCGTGAACGTGGTTCACCAAATTATGTCGACGAGATCCTGACACCATTTGATGAAGAGCCATCCAGTCGTGGTTTTGAAGACGGTGGCGACGGTGGATCAGACCGCGATGCACTGTATGACCAGTGTGTGGCATTCGTACTAGAAACCCGTAAGGCTTCTACTTCATCCTTGCAACGTAAATTCAGTTTGGGCTACAACCGTGCTGCACGGATCATTGACCAGATGGAAGAAAACGGCATTGTCAGCGGTATGGGTGCTAATGGCAAACGCGAGATTCTGGTTTAGTAGTCTATCTTCAATAAAAAAGCCTGCTTTGAAAGCAGGCTTTTTTTATGTATTTTTGACTCAGGCAAATTTTGCCAATACATCCAGGAACTCGGCACTTTGACGCGGGAAAGTGACAATCACGTCATGAATGCGTTGTCCTTCCGGATTGGTTGCATTGACATCACGGCCATCAGCGACAAATTTCGTCAACAGGCGTTCATAATCGAATGGACGCATATGCTTGAAAGCATGATACAGCACGTGAAAATCAGCATTAACACCTGCAGGAGGAAGCTGATTCAAGTAGGCAAATACACGCTCATCTGACCATTCTTCGTTAAAGGTCGCTGGTTGAGATAATGCCATCGCAATTTCCTTGATCTAATGTAGTTTTTTCGGCATGAAAAAAGGCAAAATATGAGACTAGATTAGCAAAGCACTGCTTTGCCTAGTCGCAAGACTTGAAGCTATGCTTCAAGTGGGCGGAATATAGCTAAACTACTATTTCTACCACTCTCATATTTTGCCTTGAATCAATTTACTTGACCAATCAAAAATCAGATTATCGTTCTTCAGGTAAATTGATATTCATTTCAAGCATTTCAATATTGGCTTCAGAACGGACCTGCATTTGAATATGCTGTTCATCGACACCGCGAACATAACGATTGACCACTTGCATGATTTCAGTCTTCATCTGGTCAATTTTGTCCTGGCTCAAGCGACGACCCAAGCCTTGTTCGGATGCAACGATCACCTTCAAACGGTCTTTAGCAGTCCGTGCGCTTGATGGTTTATCCTCGCCACTAAAAAGTTTACTCCAGAATCCTGCCATGTCTACGCTCCAAATAGTCGTGCTAACCAGCCCTTAGGTTTTACCTCGATATGACGGTAAGGACGCTCTTCGCCAAGGAAACGCGCAACCAGATCATCATAGGCCTGACCTGCAGAAGCTTCAGTGAAAAGAATCACCGGCTTACCTTCATTCGATGCCTGTAAAACGCTTGGACACTCAGGAATAACGCCCAAGGTCGGTACACGTAAAATATCCTTAGAAATATCATCAATCGTTAGCATTTCCTGTTTATCGGCACGTTCCGGATTGAAACGGGTAATACACAGATGCTTACGAATGCGACCTTCGTTTTGTTCTACTTTTTTAGTTTTACTGTCGAGCATACCAATGATACGGTCAGAGTCACGTACTGAAGAAATCTCAGGGTTGGTCACAATGATGGCTTCATCCGCATGATACATGGCCAAAATAGCACCACGCTCAATACCGGCAGGCGAATCACAGATAATATAATCAAATTCCTGCGAAAGCTCATCCATTACACGAGCAACACCTTCATCGGTTAAGGCATCTTTATCACGTGTTTGTGATGCAGGTAAAATATATAAATTTTCAATATCTTTATCGCGAATCAGTGCTTGTTGTAATCGTGCTTCGTTATTTAAAACATTCACAAAATCATAAACTACACGGCGTTCACAGCCCATAATCAAATCAAGGTTACGTAAACCTACATCAAAATCAATAACAACAGTTTTGTGACCGCGTAGGGCTAAACCTGTTGCAAAAGATGCACTCGTTGTAGTTTTACCTACACCACCTTTGCCTGACGTTACGACAACAATTTTCGCCACCGAATCCACTCCTGTTATGGTTCAAATACCCTGTTTAAAATGGGGTTTTTGGTGTTTATTTATACATTAAAATTGTAGAGCTTCAAATACAAGCTCTAGTTGATCATTCAAGTAAATATGCACAGATTTTTTAACTACATGCGGTGGAATATCATCCGCCACACAATAGGTTCCTGCAATTGAAATCAGTTCTGCTTCGAGACTATGACAGAAAATGCGTGCTGCAGTATTGCCACCCGCACCCGCAATGACCCGACCACGTGCGCTGCCATAAACATGAATATTGCCTGAAGCAATCACTTCTGAGCCACTGTTGATACCGGCATTAATAATAATGTCGCCATTATGCTGCACGATACATTGGCCGGTACGCAGGATTTCATCATGATATGAGGTGATATGCGCGACGATCGGAGCAGCAGGTGCTTGATTATCATTCACCGCTGTAGGTTCTGGTTTAACTTCCACGACCTGTTCTTTGGTGGCTTTAATTTCTTCTAACTGGCGATCAGGTGGCAGTACCGGGAACTGAATGGCGCGCGCCTGATCTCCAAGTAAACCCTCAGTAACAGCCATAGGCTGTACATCCAGACTGATTAATAGTTGAATTAGCGCAATGAGTTCCTGTTCAACTGAACTTTCAATGACTGCCAAAGTGCCGGGTGGAAATGCTGCTTGTAGTTTTGGGCTAAGTTGCTGGCGGATTGCATCATGATCATTGGTATCTAGGCTAATGCGTATCGCATTGACCATTCTGCCTTTTATCCGTATATCAGCCATAATTCTTCCTTAAATACTTCTGACGTGCTGGTTTTGTGTCGAAGCAATGTTGTAAATAGTGCAAATCCTAGAACAAATTGCAGTAATTCTCTAGTGATCTCAGTTATTTTTTTATGCGAACAGAACCGGACGGATTGATCTGATTCTGTACTTTAAACTTTACTTATCTATTGAGCTCTGATTTTGCTCATGTTCTTCTAAAATCTGTTGCCACTGTTTGACTTTCACCTGTTTTCGGATTGCTTCAAGTGTTTCAAAAACAGCCGATTCGACCAATTTATCAATATGTGGATTATGTTCAATCTGAATCTGGCTGATTTTATCTGAAATTAGGGTAAAAGTCGGATTTTCTTTTTGACCTGTGTGGGTAAATGGTTCAATCAGTCCTTGCGTGATATTTTCACCCAGGCGTTGACCAATACTTTGAATTTGCTGTTCAATCCGGCTGCCCACAATTGGAATCAAACGTAATAATTGGGTCAATTCAGGAGTGTCTTCAATCGCCTGATTCACTACTTGCCCTACATTTTTAGCGATCATGGAACGTTGTGACTGTAATTCCTTGCCTAAAGATTCCTGCAAGATATCTGCCAAGGCAATGGCCAGTAATTTACGATGATGTTCCACCAAATCATCAATTAACTGTTTATGTGATGTGCTCGTGGTCAGTTCACGCTTAATACCGTCCAGTACAGTCAGTACCACTCGACTAGAAAGCTCTTCCATCAGCATGTTGTAATAAAAGTTGCCTTGGCGATACCAGCGATTGGGAATTACTTTATAACCATGGCTATGCAGGTTGTAGCCAATCGCGACGGCTCGCAGCAGGCGCAGGAAACGTAGCTGAGGGATAATGGATAAAATTTCATACCAGTGCACAAAAGGGAAGAACCACCAGCGTCGATGATGACGCAGGACAATTGCGATGACCCAGCGTGCCAGTAATTCACAGACCAAGAAAGTGGTAAACCAGCCCTCGGTAATGATGACCCAAGGGCGTAAATCACTTTTATAAAACTGCAAGATTTCCGGTAAACGAATGAAGTCAAACAACCACTTACCAAAATCGCTCATTAAAATGGCGTTGGCACTGAGACAGAACAGATTGATGATGATTAAAACCATCATGAAAATGTCGTAAATCAGTGCAATTTTCCAGCCCCATGTTCCTTTACGAACAAATTTAAATGAGCTGGAGGTAATGTCCGGGTTGTCGTTGTTCATAATTACTCAGTTACAGATCCGATCGGGGCTTGGGCAAAGTTCTGCTGCATTTGTGCGATGAGCTGATCTTTTTCAGTCCAGATCTGATCTATCCATTTCTGGAAACGTGCACGGTATGCAGCATCATCTTCATAATTGCCACCGAGCACCCAGTCAGGAATATCAATTTTTCTTAAATTTACCGCAATACGTGGCACTTCACCTAACCAAAATTCACCATAGCCCGGAATACCGTCAGGATAAACAATGGTCATGTCGACCAGCGCATCAATTTTATCGCCGAGAATACTGAGCGCCAATGCCAGACCACCGGCTTTAGGTTTCAGTAAATGTGTATAGGGTGACTGCTGCTGATCATGCTTTTCTTGGGTAAAACGCGTGCCTTCCAGATAATTTAACAGGGTAAAAGGCTGACTGATCAACTGTTCACAGGATTTACGTGCTTCTTCCATATCCCGATATTTCAGTGCAGGATTTTTAGCAATCTGTTCCTTGCTATGCCGCTTCATCATCGGGAAGCCTAAGATTTTAAAAGCCTGACCGACAAAAGGAATAAAAATAAGTTCCCATTTAGTAAAGAAGCGCGTCAGGGGCATACGGGTCAGACCGAAGTACTGATTGACAGTAGTATCGACCCAGCTTTGATGATTACAGGTCATCAAATAACGTCCCTGCATATTCAAATCCAGTGATTCATCTACACTGATTTGCCATTGCGTGTTTTTCAGCACATGCTCAATCAGCCAATTATTGACCCCTAACCAGCTGTTGGTAATCTTGATATTGGTTTCATCCACTTTTGCGGATTTTTTAAAAAGTTTGGTTAAACCCAAGGCCAGCACCGGGGGACCATGAAAAAAAGTACTGCCCGTCATGACGGATGTGACCGTCAGGCCACGCGCCAGTTTTTTTAAAGTCGGTTGCTTGTTGCTATTCGATGACATATCCAAACAGTCCCCAGAGATTAATCACTTAAATTTTTTCATATTTTGAGTAATATAGAGACAGTTAGGCAAATAAAAAAGCCTAAACAGGAAACTATGAAGATATTGTGACGAACTACTTGGTTTTAGTTACATATAAACATTACAAAATATTACTAAACGATTTATTATTAACAAAAATTCAATGGTTAGCCCATTCAATTTAAATCATTATCTCGCTTAACAACAAAGCATACAACAAGGAGTCATGCGATGCGTGCACTAGTCATTTCAGCAGCTGTAGCAGGGGCCGTAGCACTTACAGGTTGTCAATCAACTGGTAATAACATCGGTGGTGTGGAATATGATAAAGCTGCTCTAGGTACTTTAATTGGTGCTGCAGCAGGTTACGGTGTTTCTAAAGGCAATGCGAATACCAGCCGTCAAAATAACCGTGCAGCAGCGATTGGTGCTGTTGTTGGTGGTGCAGCGGGTGTGTATCTTGATAACAAAGAGAAAAAATTACGTCAAGCAACAGCGGGTACGGGCGTAGACGTTAACCGTAATGCAGATGGTTCGATTAACCTTGTGATGCCAGGCAGCATTACATTTGATACCAACAAATCAAATATCAAACCAAACTTCTATGGCACTTTAAACAAAGTGGCGCAAGTATTAACTGAAGATAACAAGAGCGGTATTCTTGTAACTGGTTATACAGACAGCACGGGTAATGACTCAATTAACTTGCCATTGTCTCAAGCACGCGCAAACTCTGTAGCGACTTACTTGGCAGGCCAAGGTGTTTCACGTACACGTATTAATGCTCAAGGTTTAGGTTCAGCGAACCCAATTGCAGACAATACAACTGCCGCAGGTAAAGAGCAAAACCGTCGTGTAGAAATCGCGGTATATGCAGTTCAATAATTCTTGAACGCTTAAGAAAAAACCACCTTCGGGTGGTTTTTTTATATCTGAATATTGATCTGATTAATCGTATTTTAAATTAGGCAACTGACGCAGAGATGACTATAATCGGAGCCGAATCTAGAAGAGGAAGCCATATGTCACTCGCCAGTCAGTTAAATGACAAGCAACTTGAAGCCATGAAATACACTCAAGGACCCTTGTTAGTACTTGCAGGAGCGGGTTCAGGCAAGACTTCAGTGATCACGCGAAAAATCGCGTATTTAGTCAAGCATTGCGGGATTCCCGCACATCGTATTACTGCGATGACTTTTACCAACAAGGCAGCACGTGAGATGAAAGAGCGTGTCAGCAAATTGTTGACGCGTGAAGAAAGTAAAGGCGTTTCAGTTTCGACCTTCCATACTTTTGGCCTGAATATGCTGCGCCTGGAGTTGAAACATACCCCACTGAAAAATAATTTCTCGATTCTGGATGCTGACGACTGTAAACGCATTCTGATGGATCTGATGCAGCGTGACAATTTATCCGGTGCAGAAAGCAAAGAACTGATTGCCAAAGCCATGAAAATGATCTCGGACTGGAAAAATGATCTGATTCCACCCGAGCAGGCACATACCACCTGTGAAACTGCCGAAGATGTGCAGTTTGCGCATTTATATCAGCTTTATGAACGTAACTTACGCGCCTATAACGCCGTGGATTTTGATGATCTGATTGTAATGCCGACGCGCTTGCTGCAGGAAAATGCTGAAGTCCGTGACAAATGGCAAAACCGCGTGCGTTATCTGCTGGTGGATGAATATCAGGATACCAATACAGCACAGTATATTCTGGTGAAATTACTGGTTGGCGTGATGGGACAGTTCACCGCCGTAGGCGATGATGACCAGTCAATCTATGCCTGGCGTGGCGCTAAACCGGAAAATATGGCCTTGCTGCAGCAGGATTTTCCTAATCTGAAAGTGATTAAGCTGGAACAGAACTATCGTTCGACCAGTCGTATTCTCAAAGCAGCCAACACTGTCATTGGTAATAATCCGCATATTTTTGATAAAAAGCTCTGGTCGGACAAAGGCCATGGTGAAGTGATCCGTGTGATTACCTGCCGCAATGATGATGATGAAGCAGAACGCGTGGTTAAAGACCTGATCACGCATAAATTGATGAACGGTAAAAGCTGGAAAGATTATGCGGTGTTGTACCGCGGCAATTTCCAGGCGCGTATTTTAGAAACCCATCTGCGCCAGATGCAGATTCCGTATAAATTATCTGGCGGACAGTCCTTCTTCGCACGTGCCGAAATCAAGGACATGATGAGCTATTTACGCTTGATCATTAACCCTGAAGATGACAGTGCATTTTTACGAATTATCAATACGCCAAAACGGGCAATTGGTCCGGTAACGCTGGAAAAGCTCGGTCTATTTGCTCAGGAAAATAATCTGTCGCTTCTGGCTGCGGCTGCGGATCAGCGTCTGACCATGGCGATTCCGAAAAAGGCCACGACTCAATTGGCTGAGTTTGCCGATTTTATTGAGGGTTTTACCCGCAATTTACTGGATGATGATGAACCAGTGCCAATTATCCGCCAGATGATGATTGAAGCCGGTTATATCGATTACATCAAGGAAACTGCAGCCACACCAGCGCAGGAAAAGACCAAGCTCGACAATATCGAAGTGCTCTATAGCAGCATTCAAAGCCTGATTAACCGCACTGAAGATGTTGATGAAAAAAATATTGAAAGTGTGATTCGTAAAATGGTGCTGCTGGACATGCTCGAGCAGCAGCAGGAAGAAGAGGACACCGATAAAGTCAATTTATTGACTTTGCATGCGTCTAAAGGTCTGGAATTTCCTTATGTCTATCTGATCGGGCTGGAAGAAGAAATTCTGCCACATAAAAACTCGATCGCTGCAGAAACGGTCGAAGAGGAACGCCGTCTGATGTATGTGGGGATTACCCGTGCACGTCAGGGACTGACCATTACTCTGGCAGAACAGCGCAAGGCCGGTGGGCAGATGAAGCAGATGACCCCAAGCCGTTTTCTGGATGAATTACCAGAAGATGAGCTGGAATGGTTAGGTCGTAAGAAAAAGCTGGCAGGCAACATCGATCCGAAATTACAAGCCCAACATTATCTGGATAATTTGCGTAATCTTATCAAACGATAAGGCGCAAGGCTTGCTCTTATTTTAAATGAAACAACAGGAATGAATACATGAAAGTTCAGGTGAAAGTCCTTGACTCGCGTCTTGGTCAGGAATGGCCATTACCGACTTATGCTACGACAGGTTCAGCGGGGCTGGATTTGCGTGCGTGTGTTACAGAAACTACGATCATTGAACCAGGCCAAACGGTCTTGGTGAAAACCGGTTTAGCAATCTATATTGAAGATCCTGCATTTGCTGGTCTGATCTTGCCACGTTCGGGTTTGGGTCATAAACATGGGATCGTGTTGGGTAACCTGGTAGGTTTAATTGATTCTGATTATCAGGGTGAATTGATGGTATCCGTTTGGAACCGTAGTCAGACGGCATTCAGCTTAGAGCCAGGTGAACGTTTGGCGCAGTATGTGTTGGTTCCTGTGGTACAAGCTGAATTCGATCTGGTGAATGAATTCGAAGCGACTGAACGCGGTGCTGGCGGTTTTGGTCATACGGGTAAAAACTAAGTTTTAATCATGGTTTACATTCATTAACTGGATGTAAGCCATTTTTAGTTGATTAGATTAAATATTAAAAAAAATGAGTGGGTTGAAATATATTTAAAAAATAAAACCTTATTTTTCGGCCAAGTAGAATTATTTAAATCTAAAATTTATGTAGTGATCAAATATCTAATCAGATGAAACTCAAAATAAATATAATTAAATAATCATTGTTTAATTACAAGAACCCTATAATTCTAAAGTTGTAGATTAGATCTCTTGCGAAAGTAAAAAATTGTTTATACTAGCCCCATGAAATATGAAAATTTAACTCGATTTAATGATGGGGAATTTAAACGACTCGTTGGAGTTCCTCGTCCATTATTCTTAAAAATGGTATCGGTGTTACAACACGCTGAACTTGCCAAGAAAAAATCTGGAAGGCCGCATTCTTTGTGTTTAGAGGATCAATTATTGTTAACTCTAAACTACTTACGCTGTTATAGGACTCAAATTGAATTATCCGCTGACTATAATCTTGCTGAAAGTAATGTGAATCGTACTATTCATAAAGTTGAAAATGCTCTGATTCAATCACGGATTTTTGCATTACCCAAAAGGAATTAAAAGTTTAGTGAAGGTGATTATGTGATCGTTGATGTCACTGAGTCACAGATTGAGCGTCCCAAAAAAACAAAGAAAATTCTATAGCGGTAAAAAGAAGAAACATACGCTAAAAACACAGGTCATTTTTAACCCAAGACTAAAGCAAATTGTAAGTATACAGGTCGAAAGTGGCAGAAAACATGATCTGACGATTGCGCGTAAGTATTTTAAGGAGATGATCATTTATCCTTGTATTATGGCAGATTTAGCCTATAAAGGATTTCATCAGATTAAGAGTAAGTTACTCATTCCAATCAAGAAACCTAAGAATTTATCATTACCCAAAATAGCAAAACAGATCAACCAAGAAATCAGTCGGCGTAGGATCACAATTGAACATATCAACGGCAAACTTAAATATTTTCGGATATTAACAGAACGGTATAGAAATAGACGGAAACGATTTGGTCTAAGAATGAATTTAATTGTTGGAATGGTGAATTGGATGCTCTTGAATTAACTTTCGCAAGAGATCTATTATATTTTTATAATTGATTGTTACATTGAAATCGTTTAAAAATAGCGGGTCTTAAAACAAAAACAAATGTTTAAAGTCATTATGCTGAAATCATCATTTTAAATCTCCTTATTTTAACGAATAGTGAAAAGACAGTTTTATGGGATCTATGAATCATCCATTCCCCATGCATATCTTTCGTGCTTATGACATACGCGGTAACGTCAGTCTATTAGGTGCCGGGATCATTGATGCAATTGCCCACGGTTTAGCCCAGCAGTATCAGACTGCGGGACAGACACGTGTCGCCATTGGTTATGATGCACGCATCAGTAGTCCGGCTTTTGCCGACACGATTGCCCGTATTTTTAAAGATTATTCGCTGGAAGCCACTATTGTAGGTTGTTGTTCCAGCCCAATGCTATATTTCACCGCACGCCAGTTTGATGGCAATGGCATTATGGTCACTGCCAGTCATAATCCTAAAGAAGATAATGGTATTAAATGGATTATTGATGGTGAACCACCTTGTCCTGAGATGATTCAACAGGTGGCCCAACTGGCAAAGTCACATTGCGATAGCCAGCTAATTACTTTAGCTGAATTGCCGCATCAGATTATTCCAGAGTTTTGCCTGCAGTATCAGCAGGGAATATTAGAAGATATTCAATTAAAGCGCTCATTTAAAGTGATTCTGGATGGTCTGCATGGCTCAGCCGGACGTTGTGCTGACTTGGTACTCAGAAAAATGGGCTGTGAAGTGATTGCTTTACGTTGTGAGGCGAATGGACATTTTCCGGATCATGCGCCGGATCCTTCGCAAGACAAACATCTTGAGACTTTACGTCAAACCGTCATGCAACAGCAGGCTGATCTCGGTATTGCCTTGGACGGTGATGGCGATCGCTTGGTTCTGATTGATGAACATGGTCAGATTATTACAGCCGATCAGTTATTGTGCCTGTTTGCTGAAATTTGTCTCAATGATTCAGCGCCATGCCAATTTGTTTATGATGTGAAATGTTCAACCTTAGTTCGTGATACGGTGCAACGTTTAGGTGGAGAGCCGGTGATGATTCGTACCGGCAGTTCATTTCTCAGAACTTATCTGAACCAGTCTCAGCATCAGGCGATTTTTGGTGGGGAATATGCCGGACATTATGTCTTTAATGATGGTCGCGGTTGGGGCTATGATGATGGACTCTATGCAGCGCTCAGAGTCATGGAATATCTGGATCAAACTGGTCTAAGTTTGGCGCAGGCCTTGGCGGCTTATCCAAAACGGTATGGTACTGAAGATCTTTATATTTCAACGCGCCAAGTGCGTCCAGTTGAGCTTTTAAACTTCGTTGAACAGCAATCCGCAAGAATTCATGCGCAAATCAGTAAAATTGATGGGATACGTCTTGATTTTGAGGATGGTTTTGGCATCATTCGAGCATCCAATACAGGTGAGTATTTCACGGTGCGCTTTGATGCCAATAATGCCCAAGGTCTGAATGAAATTCGTCATCTGTTTGTAGCCATGTTGCGTGACCGTTATCCAGAGATCGCTCAAGACATTTTAGATGCTCAATAAGGAGAGGCGAATGCCAAATCAACAGACAGGCATCGACAAAGCACAGATTTTGACAGAAGCTTTGCCGTATATTCAACGCTTTGCGGGTAAAACCCTGGTGGTAAAATACGGCGGTAACGCGATGACCGATCCTGAGCTGGAAAGTTCATTTGCACGTGATATCGTATTATTAAAAACAGTCGGTATTAATCCGATCGTGGTACATGGTGGTGGCCCGCAAGTCGATTCCATGCTGAAACAGCTGGGCCGCGAATCAGACCGTATTGACGGCATGCGCGTGACTGATCCTGCGACCATGGAAGTAGTCGAGATGGTACTTGGCGGTAGCGTTAACAAATCTATCGTGAACCTGATTAACCAGCATGGTGGTCGTGCGATTGGTCTTACCGGTAAAGACGGCAACCTGATTCGTGCGCAAAAGCTGCTGATGGAAAAAGTGGCTGAAGATGGTTCAGTTGAGCAAATTGATCTGGGTCTGGTCGGTGAAGTCGTTGGCGTGAAAACTGATGTTCTGGAAATGTTTACCAATAGTGACTTTATTCCAGTCATTGCCCCGCTAGGTGTCGATGAAGAAGGCAATACCTATAATATCAATGCTGATTTGGTCGCTGGTAAAGTCGCTGAAGCCCTAGGTGCAGAAAAACTGATTCTACTCACCAATATCACCGGTGTCTTGGATGAAAATAAAAACCTGTTGACTGGTTTGACCACTCAAGAAGTCGATCGTCTGATCGAAACTGGCGTGATTTATGGCGGCATGATTCCAAAGGTCGGTTGTGCGCTGGATGCGGTAAAAGGCGGCGTCGTAAGTGCACATATCGTGGATGGCCGTGTACCTCATGCCAGCTTACTAGAAATTTTCACCGATCATGGTGTGGGCACCCTCATTACCAATCGTGCCAATCCGCATCGTTCTTAAGCCAATTTTTGCGAAAAAGAGTCTCAATAGAGACTCTTTTTTATTTGGATTTCTTATAGCCACCTATTTGAAATGACTGGGACAGTCATGCACAATAAGCTTCTAAGTAAATAGAGAGCTGAAACCAGACCATGTGCCAACTGCTCGGAATGAATTGTGCCACCCCGACGGATATTACTTTTTCCTTCCGCGGATTTTCCCAGCGGGCGGGCATTACCTCTGATCATGCGGATGGTTTCGGGATTGCTTTCTTTGAAGATAAAGCCTGCCGTCTGTTCGTCGATAACCAGTCCGCGATTGAATCACCGATTGCCGAGCTGGTACGTAATTATCCAATCAAATCACGCAATGTGATTGCCCATATCCGTAAAGCGACCCAAGGCAAAATTAATCTGGAAAACTCGCATCCTTTTAGCCGTGAACTTTGGGGGCGGCAATGGATTTTTGCCCATAATGGCGATTTATATGATTATTTTCCTGAACTGTCAGGGCGCTTTACCCCAGTCGGAAATACCGACAGTGAGCGTGCCTTCTGTTACCTGCTGGATCAACTGGTGAAACGCTTTGGCTATCATGAGCCGAAACTGGATCAGGTTTTCGATCTTCTAGCTGAAATTTCACCTGCAATCGCGGAGCATGGCACCTTTAATTTCTGCCTGTCGAATGGTCAGGCGCTGTTTAGCTATGCGATTACTAAACTCCACTGGCTGGTACGTGAATACCCGTTTAGACCGGCTCAGCTGATTGATATTGATGTCGAAGTGGACTTTAGTCAGGTCACGACCCCTGAAGATCGCGTCGCAGTGATTACCACTGAACCATTGACCCAGAATGAAGAATGGACTGCCTTCCAGCCCGGTGAAATGATCCTTTTTCAGCATGGGGCGAAAGTACGTTCTCAGTTGACGCATGTTGAACGTCTGGAACGTGAACGTCTTGATCCTTCCTTAAAACGCGTCACGCGAGCTGATCAATATTGAAATGCGATTAAAGACGGAGTTTAAACTCCGTTTTTTTATATTTAAAAAATAAGAAAAAATCTAAGAATAAATAAAGGTTTATTGCGGATTTTGGTTAATTAATATCTTAGCCTTTTACTCAGGATAAATTATTTTTAATTATATATAACAGAAACTTAAAATGAAAAAGCCGGATTTAGGCGGAAAGCCGACTAATTTGCTTCATTTTTATTTGAATCAATACGCTATATGCTCATTTTCACGTTATAAGTCCTTAATATTTATAGGTGGTCGTAATGAAAATGAAATGGGTTCCAGATTATAATACTGGTATCGATGTGATTGACGATCAGCACAAACGAATTCTCGATTATATCAACGAAATTGATGGAATTGATGCCAATACCGAGCGTGCCCGTATTAAACAGATTCTCGACAATATTATTGATTATACCCATTCGCATTTCACCTTTGAGGAATCTCTTCAGGAAGAAGCCGGCTATAAATATCGGGTGCCGCATAAACGTGTGCATGACCTGTTTATTAAAAAAATCGAGTCTTATCGTGACCGTTTTGAACTGGGACAGTCCATTGAATCAGAGCTGCACGAAGTATTATCGAAATGGCTGATTAACCATATTCAGCATGATGACGCCGATTATGTCGGTGCCGTGAAAGAAAATATGATGGGGATCATCAAGGAAAAAGAAAAGAAAACAGGTAAAAACTGGTTCGCTCGTTTCTTTTCATAATAAAAGACGTAACGAGATAACAAAAATTAAAATCTAATTATAATTTTTGCGCAGCAAATCACTGTCATGGTGGTTTGCTTTTTGTTTTTGATTTTCACCGCTCCACAAGGCAAAATAGCGCTAGATTTTTATAGGAATGCATCATGCAGGACAATGCTATGTCAAAATGGTTATCGCCGCTGATGGCTTTCTGTTTATCGTTTATTATCATCGCGACGCTCGCACCGATAACCGGTATACAGATTGATCGTCAGCTGGATTTCTGGATGCTCTGGTTGGCCACCATGCTGATTCTGGCGCTTCCAGTCTGCTACTTGGAAATTGCTTTGGCCAAGCGCTCTAAAACAACGCCATTACAGGCGCTGTCGACGCTGACCCGTGAAGCTGATGCGTCACAGAAATGGCGTATTGTCGGCTGGTTAAGTGTGATCTTTATTCCGTTTTTGGCAGGTGCCATGCTGAACAATGCCAGTAATGTTCTGGCGGTTGCTGCACTTGATCTTACACCGAATCTTCTGTTGATCGGATTGGCAATTGCTGCGCTGGCCTTGTCACTGCTGCCACGTCAAATTTTATTAGTGGTTACAGCGATTGGTGTGCTGGCGTCTCTGGTTCTGGCCAATGTGATGGGAACTGCGCTACCTGCATGGCAAGTCACACCAGTCGAGTTCTCGGAATGGGGCAATGCCACCGTATTGGCTTTGGTCGCAAGTGGTCTGGGCATGGGCTTGTACTGGCAATCTAGCCTGAGCGCTGTACAACAACAGGATGTCGCCAGCAAGACGGTATTGCCGATCTGGATTGCGCAGCTAGTTGCTGTCATTGCATTTGCTTTCTTTGCCATACAAGCACAAATTCCTGCATTTACTCTGGTCGCAGCAATGGTGGCAGCTGCCGCATTAATGCTGCAAATGGCACGTGAACAATTACAGCAACGCCAGCTTCATCCTGCAATTCAATGGGCAATTGTGGCGGCGGTCACGCTGATCTGGGCTATTCCAAATCTAAGTCCAATTTTCAATGTGGTGTTGTTAGTCTGGGGCTTATTGATTTGTTTGATCTATGCATTATTTGCCGGCTGGATCATGAAGATCAGTCATTTGCGTAAATCAATGAATTTCAGCTCTGAAGCATTTTATAACATTTGGCGTATTGCAGTACGCGTGGTGTTACCTGTCGGGATTATTCTGGCAATCATTGCTGTCTTGGGACAATTCGTCTGATGAGTGAGGCGATGATCTGGGTAGCGTATGCGACGCCAGAAAAACAATTTCATCTAGCCGTGCCATTTCAGCCCGGCATGACGGCACTGGATGCGATTGAGCAAAGTGGAATACGTGAGCAGGTCGAATTGCCTGAACCCTTATCTTTGGGCATTTTTGGCGTGCGTTTGCAAGATCATCAGCAGCCACTGGCAGCAGGGGATCGGGTAGAAATTTACCGAGCACTGACCATCAATCCTAAAGATATCCGACGTAAACGCGCCGAGAAAAATCCTGTGGGTCGTTATGCCAGAGGCAATCTTTTAAGAAAGCTGAAACCGTCTTCCGAATAGAAAGCGGCTTGAATGAGCAGTAGCCTCAATGATCTGCTCAATCAATCAGCTTAATCAAAAAAGCCCCTGATGATTCAGGGGCTTTTTCATGAGAAACCGACTATAGTGGAGGAGCATTTAAAATTGCTTCTTTTGATCCTGGTAAGCCGGGTTGAGATTCTGGAATCGTCTCCAGACCTTCAACACGTTCTACGATACCAGACTGGTTAAAGTAGATTTTCAAATGCTGGCCTTGGGCTGCCGGGATCTTGGCTTTTTTAGCGTAGGTTCCTGGGGTATAGTTATAGATGTAGTCCCAACGTAAAGGATTCAGTGGATCGCTTACTGTTGGACTGCCCAGTAAGAAACGCACCTGTTGATGGCTCATTCCCACCTGAATTTTAGCGGCTTGTGCTTGGGTTAAAGGGGTTCCTTGTGGAATATCTACTTTATAAACACCTAATGTCGAACAGCCGACGAGCAATGAAGTGACGAATAACGTCAACATGATTTTTTGCATTTTGCTAAACTATCCCAAATTAATTATGATGCATTTGATCCAAGGATAGATCATACTGCATCTAAACTTTGTTGCATATTCCAACTTTGATTTTGTTGAGAGACCTTTTTACATGACTATTTCAAACCAAGATTTACGAAAAGCTGGGCTGAAAGTTACCCTTCCACGAATTAAAATATTAGAATTACTAGAAAATTCAAAACAACATCATTTAAGTGCGGAAGATATTTACAAGACTTTACTCGATCAGGGCGAAGATGTAGGTTTAGCAACTGTGTATCGTGTGTTAACGCAGTTTGAAGCAGCGGGCATCATCGAACGTCATAATTTTGAAAATAATCATTCAGTTTTTGAAATTATGCAGGAAGATCACCACGATCACCTAGTATGTTTAAATTGCAGCAAAGTTGTTGAATTTATTAATGACACGATTGAAAAAGAGCAGCATGACGTTGCTGAAAAATTTGGTTTTGAATTAACCGGTCACTCACTGAATCTGTATGGTTATTGCGATGCGCCTGCCTGTCAGGAAGTGTTCCGTAAAAAATAATTTGAGCGTTGGTTCAAACAAAAAAAACAGGCTTCATGCGAAGCCTGTTTTTTTATGCCTTCAAGATGATCAGGACTGACCATCAAAAGTAATATTGGAATGCGCACGTAATAAGTGGCTGCCACCTTCTTCTGAGAGCTTGATTTGCAGACGCAAGTCATTTGGTGAATCCGCATGTTTCAGTGCATCTTTATAGCTGATCTGTTTGGCTTTATACAAATCATAGAGCGCCTGATCGAAGGTCTGCATGCCCAGTTCACGGGAACGCTTCATCAGATCCTTGATTTCATGCACATCACCTTTACGAATCAAGTCGGCAATCAGTGGTGAGTTAATCAGAATCTCAATCGCAGCACGGCGGCCATTGCCATCGATGGTTGGAATCAGTTGCTGTGCCACAATGGCTTTCATGTTCAAAGACAGGTCCATAAACAGCTGGTTATGCCGGTCTGCTTCGAAGAAATGGATAATCCGGTCAATTGCTTGGTTGGCATTGTTAGCGTGCAGGGTAGCAAACACCAGATGTCCGGTTTCGGCAAAGGCAATGGCATAGTCCATGGTTTCACGTGAACGGATCTCACCAATCAGAATCACGTCTGGTGCCTGACGCAAGGTGTTTTTCAGGGCAATTTCAAATGAATCCGTATCGATGCCGACTTCGCGCTGGGTGATAATACAGCCCTTATGCTGGTGAATAAATTCGATCGGATCTTCAATGGTAATGATATGACCTTTGGAATTTTCATTACGATAACCGACCAAAGACGCCAGCGAGGTTGATTTACCGGTACCGGTTGCCCCGACAAAAATAATGATGCCACGTTTGGTCATCGCCAGTTCTTTTAAAATGGGCGGTAACTTGAGTTCATCCATGGTCGGAATGACGGTTTCAATCCGACGCAAAACCATCCCCGGTTGATCACGTTGCTGAAAGGCACTGACACGGAAGCGGGCACTTTTATCCGGCGTGCTGATGGCAAAGTTACATTCACGACTGTCAGCAAATTCTTTACGCTGTTTTTCGGTCATGATGGAATGGAGCAGTTGTCCTACTGCCGCACCGGGTAATTTTACCGAACCAATTGGTAAAATCTGCCCATTAATCTTGATGGACGGTTCGACATCGGCAGTAATGAACAGATCCGATGCTTTTTTCTCCACCATATAATCGAGTAAGCCGTTAAAATCCATGTATATAAACCCTAATACAATTCAATTTTTTTATAAAAATGCTTCTGGCTGTTTGGCTGCAGTACGTGCAACTTGCGGGCTGATCAAACCTTTGGACACTAGCGTTTTTAGTGTCTGATCCAGCGTGGTCATGCCATAGTTGGCACCGGTCTGAATTGCTGAGTACATTTGTGCGACTTTGTTTTCACGGATCAGGTTACGGATCGCCGGAATACCGATCATTATTTCATGCGCTGCGACACGCCCACCGCCATTTTTCTTCAGTAGAGCCTGTGAAACTACGGCTTGTAGGGATTCAGATAACATGGCGCGTACCATGTCTTTTTCTTCGGCAGGGAATACGTCGATCACACGGTCAATGGTTTTGGCCGCTGAGGTGGTATGCAGCGTACCAAATACTAAGTGACCGGTTTCTGCGGCAGTTAATGCCAGACGAATGGTTTCAAGGTCACGCATCTCACCGACCAGAATAATGTCTGGGTCTTCACGTAATGCAGAACGTAATGCTTCATTAAAGCCATGGGTATCACGATGTACTTCACGCTGGTTAATCAGACATTTTTTGGACTGATGCACAAATTCGATTGGGTCTTCGACGGTCAGAATATGGTCATAGCGGTTGTCATTAATATAGTCCAGCATCGCCGCCAAGGTAGTTGATTTACCCGAACCGGTAGGACCTGTGACGAGGACCAGACCACGTGGATATTCACAGATATCCTTAAAAATCTGTCCCATGCCCAGATCTTCAAGCGTCAGGACTTTAGAGGGAATGGTACGGAATACTGCACCGGCACCGCGGTTCTGGTTAAATGCGTTGACACGGAAACGCGCCACGCCAGGCACTTCAAAAGAAAAGTCAGTTTCCAGATTTTCTTCAAAATCACGGCGTTGCTTGTCGTTCATAATATCGTACACCAGTTTGTGTACTTCTTTATGTTCCAGTGCAGGCAGGTTGATGCGACGAACTTCCCCATCGACACGAATCATTGGCGGTAAGCCCGCAGACAAGTGTAAATCCGACGCACCATTTTTAGCAGAAAATGCCAACAATTCTGTGATATCCATAAGGTCCCCGAGTTCATTAAAATGTTAATTATTTTGATAGAATAATAAGGCTTTCCCACAGCTTAACCAACACTTAGTTCATGGGCAAGGGAAAAAAAGATGAATGAAATGAGAACCCCATCAATGAATATGTTGCAACAGTCACGAAATCAGGTTTTAGTGCAAATTGAAACTGCCTGTATTCAGGCCGGCCGCGAAGCAGATGCGGTGCAACTGCTTGCCGTTTCCAAGACCCAGCCGAGTAGCGTGCTGGCAGAGATGTATCAGGCAGGGCAACGTGCTTTTGGTGAAAACTATTTGCAGGAAGCACTGGAAAAAATCACGGCACTGAAAGAGCTGGAGATTGAATGGCATTTTATTGGTCATGTGCAGCGCAACAAAACCAAGGCTCTGGCGGAAAATTTTGCCTGGGTACATGGAGTCGATCGCCTGATTATTGCCGAGCGTTTATCAAATCAGCGTGGAGATAATCAGTCCGCACTGAATATCTGTATTCAGGTGAATATTGATGGCCAGGATACCAAAGATGGCTGCCAGCCGGAAGAAGTCGCAGAACTGGTGGCACAAATCAGCCAACTGCCGAATGTACGTTTACGTGGCCTGATGGTGATTCCTGCACCGAATAATCCTCAAGCCTTTGCTGATGCCAAAGTTTTATTTGATGCAGTCAAAGTTCAGCATGCACACCCTGAAGATTGGGATACTTTAAGTATGGGCATGTCTGGGGATATGACCGAAGCGATTGCTGCGGGTTCTACCATGGTTCGTGTTGGCACAGCCCTATTTGGTGCACGGCCTAAAAAAGATGTATAAACTACTAATGTCAGTTTTTTGCAGCAAAGCGTTATCGCAGGGTATTGGATAACGCTTTTTTTCTGGCTGGTTCGAGCCATTTGGCCATTAACCAGGCAAAAACTATTAAGCTGCACATGCTGGCAAGCAAAGCTAAAATTGCTCCGCCCAGACCATAGGCCAAAGTTGCCGGAATACAGCCCAAAATAAATAAAAGTAATGGGAAATGGGTGACATACAAGGTATAGGAAAGGTCTGCGGATTGAACCCAGACCGGATGATAATGACTGCGTCGATGCTGGAGCTGTACCAGCCAACAGCTAAAGGCCAGACCCACACAGAAATTAAAAGGGGCAAAATTCGCAGCGCGGTATTGCTGGGCCTCATCAATCACCTGAAACTGGTAAGCATCAAAACAGGCGATTAGAAATGCCAAGCCGAATAGGGCTAATTTGACTGATTGTAAGCGGTTTAAAAAACGTAGCTGGATATATCGAAATGAACAGGCAAAGGCACTAAGCCAGACCAGAAAATAAATAAAAAACTGGATGTTCAGTAATGACAGTATAGCCAGAACCATAAAAAATCCGATTTTGGCGGTTTCCGAATTTTTTAAAAAAGGTAGGAATCCGGCCAGCACATAAAACCACACTTCATAGCTCAGGCTCCAGAGCGCAGCATTGGCTGAAACCGTTGGTGTTACAAAGCCATTCAAAAATAGCAGCGAACCAATGAATTCCATCATGTCTACACTATAGTCAGTCCGGATCATCATGCCAAAACTGTGTTGAAAAGCATGCGTGTGGCTGGTAAATAATAGTGGAGCAAGCAGATATAAAACCAGGGTCAACCCTATGGCAAACAGAAAGGGCGGTAAAATTCTGCGGCCACGCTGTCGGGCATAATGGTGCAGATTGAACTGACCATGCTGATGAATGTTGTACTGGATTGAATAGCCGATCAGATAGCCACTTAAGGCAAAGAAAATCATGACTGCAGCCTGCCCAAGCAGGCGTATCCATGAATAAATGCTGGTATCGAAAGGCCCAATAAATGCCTGAAAGCAGTGACTGAATAACACCACAATGGCACTGATACCCCGTAGGCTCTCAAGCTGTAGGCTGAAATAGTGCGAGAGCGTATTCGGGGCAGTGTTCATGATCCTTAGCCTATAATCTGAATGGTACTTGCACCTGCACCAACCGGTTTGACCTGAATCTGTACCGGAATACGTTCATGCATTTCCTGCACATGCGAGATTAATACAACTTTACGACCCTGACTTTGTAAATGATCCAGTGCATTCATCACCATATGTAACGAAGCAGGATCTAGCGTACCAAAACCTTCATCAATAAACAGTGATTCCAGTTTCATGGAGCCGGAGGCCATATTGGCAATCGCCAAAGCCAAAGCCAATGAAACCAGGAAGGTTTCACCCCCCGATAGGGACAGCACAGGGCGGACTTCACTATTCATGTCCAGATCAATAATCGCCAGACTCAGGCTATCCGGAATACGGTGTAACTGATAGCGGGGTGCCAACGGTTGCAACTGCTGATTTGCATATTCCACCAGAATATCCAGATGATGTTCCTGGGCAATTTTCTGGAATTTGGTACCTTCCTTATGTCCGATCAGGTCGTAAATACGACCCCAACGGTATTCTTCGGCTTTGATCTGCTCAATTTGCTGCTGATATTTGGCATAGGTGTTTTGATTATTGGCATTCATACGCAGTTTGGCATCAGTTTCATTGAGCACTTCCTGCTGCATTATTTTTTCCTGATGCAGCATGCCAAGTTTTTGTTCAATTTCCTCAAATTCATGTTCTGGCTGTAGTTTTAAATGGGCCTGATATTGTTCTTCAAGTAATTGCCAGGCTGTTCTGGCATTTTCGAGTGCCTGTTTCTGGTTGGCCAGATTCTGACGAATGCGTTGATGGTTGCTCAGATCAATACTGAGCCATTGTTCAATTTGAGCTGTCGTCACTTGAGGATGTGCTGCTTGCCATGCCTGAATATCTTGCTGATATTGAGCCAATTGCTGATCGATCTGCTGAAGTTGGCTGATAAATTCTTGCAGTTTTAAGTGGGTTTGATGCCACTGTTTTTCGGCCTGCGCCGTGCATTGACGCTGTTGTTCTAAAGTCTGCTCTAAGGTCTTGGCTTGTAGCTCTAGTGCATCGCGCCATTCTGCAGCGACACGGTAGACTTGTCCTGCATGTTCTTGGGTCAGTTCAGCCAGTTGTTGACGCAGGTCTTTGCCTTGCTGAATCAACTGCTCTACAGACTGGCTCAATTGAGCAAAATTTTGCTGTTCCAATTGTAGTTGATACTGGCTCTTTTCCAATATCTGCTGCTGTTGATGCAGGTCAGATTCCAGCTGCTTTTGTACTGCCAAGTGCTGCATGCGGTGCTCTACTTGTCGTTGCAACTGAGGTAAGCAGAGCATAGGTGGCTGCGACTGGTACTGCTCGGGCAGTATGCTTAAAACTGGGTGTATCAGCTGGTCGAGTTGCTGACGTTGCTGTAGAGCCAGTTGTAATTGGTGCAATTGCTGTTGTTGTTGACGCCATTGTTGTAATTGTTGCTGGAGCTGTTGTTCCTGCTGTTGTGATAGTTCTAGCTGCTGGACCAGACTTTGAGTATGATTCGCCAGTAACTGGATGAATGTAGGAAGATCATTGTGCTGCTCGGTAACCACTTCCAGTTTAAGTAGTTGAGATTTACAGTCAGCAGAGGATTGTTGAATCTGGTTTTGCAGGATCTGGCAACGCTGTTGCTGTTGCTCAATTACTGTTTGTGCTTTAGACATTTCAATGCGTTGCTGCTGCTGAGATTGCAGTTGCTGATCGAGCTGCTGTTTTGCCTGCCGTAACTGTTGCTCCTGTAGCTGGTTCAGGCTCTGTTCCAGATGTTCATGGACGGCATCGACAAAAGGATGGGCTGGGCTTCCACAGACCATGCATGGCTCATCCGGTTTTAACTGGCCACGAAGATCCTGCACACTTTGCGCATGCAATAAACGTTGCTGGGCAAGTATTTGTTCCAGGTGTTCATAGGCCTGTTGTTCAGCCTGAATCTGCTGATGTAGTGCCTGTTCGGCCTCTTGCTGCATTTTTAGTTGCTGCTGTTGGCTATTTACAGCAGATTGCAGTTGTTCAAATTCTTGTGATTGTTGAACGATTTGTTGTACCTGCTGTTGCAGCAGGTCGAGCTGACGCTGTTCCGCTTGGCGTTGCTGACGCATTTCCTGAATGGTTTTGAGATGCTCTTCTAGCTGTTCCAGACTATGATGCTGTTGTATCCACTGGTTCAGATTTCCTGAAAGTACTGTAACGGTTTTTTCCAGTTCAGGTAAAGGCTGCTTCAGGCTGTCCGGATTCTGTTGCTGCAGTTGCTGATACTGACGCATAAAGTCTTGTATGCGTTGCAAGGTACTTTGCGGCTCCAGATCGAACACATTTAAAAAGCCAGATTCAGCCAATTGTTGTGCAACCTTTTCTTGCCGAGCTTGTAGCTGATTCAAAGTCTGTTGTTGCTGTCGCAGTTGTTCTTCTAAAGGCTGTAGACGAAGGGTTTGAAACTGGCTTTGCTCTGCATGCAGTTTTTTGTACCGCTCTGATACCGTATCAATTGCATGATCCAGCCTTAAACCTGCCTCCAGATGCGGTTTCAGGTCTGCCAAGTGTTGCTGAAACTGTTGCTGCTGTTGTTGTAAGGCTGTAAGTTTGGCTTCTTCTGCTACAAAGCTCTGTTTGAGCGTTTCAAATTCCAGCGTAAATTGGGTGTGCTGGTGCTGAATCTGCTCTTTTTGAGGGGCTAGACGGGTACGACTCACAAACTGATCCCGAATCGACTGGAATTCATCCAGCTGCTCCAGTAGCTGTTGCTGTCCTGCAGATTTATTTACTGCATCTTGCTGTACTTCGTAGACTTCTTTTTTGGCATGGACTTCTGCATAGAGTTTATGTCGGTCCAGATGCCATTGTTTCTCATTTTCTAGCAGTTTTTCTGATTGCTGCAAATTCTGAAGTTGCAAAGACAAAGAGTTCTGCTGCTGTTGTAAAGCGCTGATGTCTTCTTCAGACAGAATTTCAATATGCCCGATCAGCTTTTCCAGATCGTTGCGCTTGTTTTTGACTTCGCTGAATTTCTCTGCGGCTTTCTGACTAACTAGACTGAAAATCTGCGAATTGGTCAGATATTCCAGCAAGTCTGCACGTTCATGATCTTTGGCTTTTAAAAATGCGCCAACTTCCGACTGCGCCAGCAGTACCGCGCGGGTAAACTGTTCAAAGCTCAGGCCCAGCAGTTTTTCAATTAAGGGGGTAACTTCAGATATTTTTTGCGTTAGCGTCGTATCATCATCGATGCACTTGATAAAACGATCTACTTTTAGATTGCCATCGACTTTCTGACGTGCCCGGCGAATCTCCCAGCGTGCTGTATAGCGTTTGCTATCCAGGGCAATAAACTCCAGCTCGGCAAAACCATGCACGCAGCCACGGCGTAGAATATTCTTGGAGTCTTTAATCGAAACATCCTGACCACCGGCATCTTTCAGGCTGCCGGTCGCACCTTTTAGACGTGGAATTTCGTTATAGAGCGCCAGACACATGGCATCGAGCAGGGTCGATTTACCGGCTCCGGTTTTTCCAGTGATTGCAATCAGGCCGGCATGTGTTAAAGGGCTGGATTCAAAATCAATATGATGGGTGCCAGTGAGGGAGGCCAGGTTGTTGAGACTCAAACGTAAAATTTTCATGGCCGATCCTAGGCTTGTTGTTTCTGAGCAAGTTCGTGCTGGGCTTCAACCAGAAGTTGCTGAAAATCCTGTTGTACAGAATGATCATGTTCATAGCCCATTTTTTTCCAGATATTCAAAAACAGCGATTCCGGCGTCGGTGGTGCCAGATCAATTTTCGAATCTCCTTGCGTATGTTCGGCCTGTTGCTGATAAATCCGGCTGATGCGCAGCAAGCGGTAACGGTTGGCGGGTAAAGCCAGTTCAATTTGCTGGCGTAAATCGACTGGTGGCGGCGCATCGGTGGTGTATTCTATTTCCAGAAAATGTCGTGCCGACAGTTGTTCGATTTCTCCGGCAGGCAAGGCCTGAAGTTTAGCAATTAAATCTTCCAGCTTTTCCCGAATCCGGAACAGCTCGACGGTGCGTGGCACTTTTAGAACATCGTATTGAAAGCGCTGTTCCGGGCTTTGTTCAGGATCAATTCTGACCTCAACCACCTGATGTTGATAGTTGATTTCACTAAATGACAGCGGAATTGGTGAGCCACTATAACGGATATGCGGCTGACCAACTTTTTGTGGTTTATGCAGATGACCGAGTGCGACATAATCAATCACTTCATCAAACAGCGCCGTCGAGAGCGCTTCTTCATTACCGACAATAATTGGCCGTTCCGAGTCGGAAGTTTCGCCACCTTGCATGTGCGCATGTGACATTAAAATTAGTGCCTGATGTGGCTGTTTGCGGGCTCTGGCTTCGGCAATCAGTTGTTGATGCAGATAACTGATCGCGTTCTGGTTATTGCTGGTATGTTCATTCAGTCCGGTAATTTCGGCACTGCGTAAATAGGGTAGGGTCAGACACCAGGCGATGATATTTTTATCCCGATCATAAATAGGAATAAGTAGACGATCCAGGTTCAGGGTATTTTCTGCAGTGCGGCCTACGATTCCCACAGCTTTGGCATTGAATTTGGCCAGCAAGGGTTCAACCTGTTCAATCCGATAACCGGAATCATGATTGCCTGCAATCATCAGGGTCTGCATATGTGGCGCCAGGTCGTGGGCGTCGGCCAGAAACTGGTATAGTTGTCTTTGCGCACTGGAAGCTGGATTGATCACATCAAAAATATCGCCGGCAATCAGCAGAGCATGCGGCTGCTTTGTTTTAATTTGCTCAAGTAGCCAAGTCAAAAACTGTGCATGTTCAAATTCACGGTCATGGTTATGGAAAAATTGTCCCAGATGCCAATCGGAAGTGTGAAGAAAATGAACTGCCATGTAATGAACCCCAAGATATCTGCCTTGCTACTATAGGAAAAAGCACAGGTAAAAATCTACTTGAAATCGATATTTCAGTGAATTGTTTGTGATTTGGAGGCTGAATTTATTTTGATCAGTATGGATATTAATGGACGGTTGTATCCAGATCATCAGATATTAAAGGTTCTGCAAGCCCTCAGATTTTAGAAATAGGGATTTTAAAAAATAAAAACCGACGATTCGAGTGATGATGAAATCGTCGGTCAAATTTGTGTTACATGAAGATTTTGGCTGCTATTCAAAATTTCCCTGTACACTGGACTTATTGCTTTAGCTCTAAAGGTCAGCAAAAATTCGTGGATGCCAGTCCAAATTTTTGTACCTTGTACCCTATATAACGTCACCCTGTAGTGGATGGTTGACAATAAAATGAAAAAAAACCTGATTTTTTTTATACTAGCTTGTTGAAGATCACTGAGTCATGCATATGTTGCCACTAAGTCGTTATTTTATCTGGTTTTTCGTTATATGTTTTATTTTTACCTGTATTTGCGGTGTACTGGCAGCCTTGCTGCCGATGGGCATGGGTGCAGTTTTGACGATTGTTCCGTATCTGGTGGCCATGATTTGGGTGCTTTTTAAATTTCTAAAACAGCAAAAACGTGCGCCGACCCAGGCAGAGCGTAAAAAATTCACTCTCGGTTTTAGCCTGATTTACTGGGGATATAATTTATTATTTCTCTTGCTCGGTATTGTCATTGCCACCCGTTCCAATCCGAATGCCTGGCAGGACTTTCTGCTGTATCTACAGCAGCCACAGTTTATGAGTATTGTGCTGATCATGTTCCTGATGATCGCAATTCCGCTGTATCTGTTGACCTACTGGTTTTATGGCAAGCAGGCCCAGCGTATGGCAGAGAAAATGTTTGGCCATCCACCTCAGTAAGTATAGATGAATCATTTTGTGACCTGATCTTCATAAATTAATTGAATGATGAAAGATACAAATTCTCCACTACAAAGATCTTCTCGGTTTAAAAAGCTGAAGATGAGTGGCGTATAATTTAAACCAAGAAAATAATAAGGCGAAGAATGACGAATGTATAAACCTGTAGTGCTGTTGACGGGAGCGAGTGGTTTTATTGGCAGTCATCTCGTGCATTTTTTACTGGAACGGGATTATCGGGTGGTTGGTCTGACCCGTCAGAAAAATAAACGTGAACCACATCCGGACTTTCATTGGATTAACCAGCTGGATGAATTAAAACAGCATCAGATTGATTATGTGGTCAATCTGGCTGGCGAAAGTATTGGTCAAGGCCGCTGGACGGCAGCGCGTAAAAAGAAATTGCTGAATAGCCGTTTAGATACCACCAGACATTTATTTGATTATTTAGAAAAAAATCAGATTAGACCGAAACGGATTATTTCAACATCGGCCGTTGGCTATTATGGCATTGACCCCAATGAGCGCTGGGAACAGGTCTGCACGGAGCAAAGTCCGCCACAAGATATTTTTATGTCCGAACTCTGTGCGAAGTGGGAGCAGCTGGCCTTGTCCTATACTAACCAGAACACCAAGATTGTTCGCTTTGCGGTGGTGTTTGGCAAAGGTGGTGGGATTCTTCCGCAGATGCTATTGCCGATTAAGCTGAATCTGTTTGGGCGGATTGGTCATGGACGTCAGCCAGTGACCTGGGTGCATCTAGAGGATGTGCTGCGTGCGATTGAATTCTTGATACTTGAGGATACAGCCGAGCAGATCTTTAATGTGGTCGCGCCAGAAAAAAGTAGTCAGGCCCAGTTTGCACGAACTGCGGCCCAGATTCTGAAGCGCAAACCCTTACTTCCACTACCCGCATGCAGTCTGAAAATGATGCTGGGAGAACAGTCACAACTGGTCTTAAACGGTCAGTATGTACAGTCCAAAGCCTTGCAGGAGGCTGGATTCCAGTTTCATTATCCAACTCTGAAAGAAGCACTGGATAATATCCTAAAGCACTAAACGACTGGGCTCTAATAAACGGACAGGATCATAAGGAGCTGGATCAACGATTGGCATTTGTTTAAGGATGAGTTGAGCGAGTAGTTTGCCTGATGCCGGCCCCATGCATAAACCATTCCGGAAATGTCCAAAATTGGCCCAGGCATTATGTAGCTTGGGAATTTTGCCAATATAGGGAATACCATCGGGTGAGCTGGGTCTTAATCCGGCCCATTGCTTGACCAGCGGAAAATCTGCCAGTTCCGGTACCATCTCGATACACGCCTGTAAAATATCCTGCCGGATTTCGCTAGAAGGCGAGGTGTCAAAACCGACCTGACGCATACTGGAACCACATAAAACATGTCCATCCTGACGTGGAATCAGGTACATCACCTTATGCATGCACATGGTCGGCAGCCAGTTTTCTGGCGTTTTAAACAGCAGCATCTGGCCCTGAACCGGCTGTACCGGAATTTCCAAACCAAGTTGCTGTGACCAGTGTTGCGACCATGCTCCGGTTGTGAACACATATTGATCTGCCTGAAAAACCTCGCTATGTTCATCTGAGATACTTTTTACACAGCCTTGCTGAATATTGAGCCGAGTGATTTTACAGTCTTCTTGCCAGGTGACACGAGGATGCTGCTTCAAATAGTGAATGATCGACTGTAATAACCGTGGATTACGGATATTCGCCAGTTCAGGGAAATAAATCGCCTGCTTGAATTTGCTCTGATTAATTCTTGGATTGATCTGTTGCAGTTTAGCCTGATCAAGCAATTCTGCCTGTTGCTGCGGATCCTGATGTGTTTTGGCATAACTTAAACCGATTTCAAAATCGGATTCATCAAAAATCAGCATACCTGTTTGATGAATCTGGAAATCGATGCCAGTGAAAGGTTGCAGTTTTTGATTCCAGTCCTGATACATGGGTTTGGCATGTCGAGCCAGAGCATTTACAGCAGCGGGATAACGCCACGGATACATCGGGGAAAGGATTCCTCCTCCAGCCCAGGATGCAGCCTGTCCGGCGGCCTGTTGATCAAAAAGGGTAACAGAACATCCCTGTTCAAGCAGTTCCAGCGCCGACATCAAACCGGTGATGCCAGCGCCGACAATGGCAATATGCATTGCGCCGAAATCCTTTTACTTCATGTCTTTCAGTTTAAGCGCAGCTTCTTCAGCAAAATAGGTCCAGATACCATCTGCACCGGCACGACGACAGCTCATCAATGATTCTAAAATGACGCTATCAGATAACCAGCCATTTTGAATTGCCGCAGCCAGCATCGCGTATTCGCCACTGACCTGATAGACAAAGGTTGGTACGCCAAAAGTGTCTTTGACTTCGCGGACGATATCCAGATAAGGCATGCCCGGTTTAACAATCACCATGTCTGCACCTTCCTGAATATCCAGCGCAATTTCATGCAGGGCTTCAGCACGGTTACCGACATCCATCTGGTAATTGTATTTATTGCCGCCTTTTAAGTTGCTGGCAGAACCGACTGCATCACGGAACGGGCCATAGAAACTTGATGCATATTTGGCTGAATAGGCCATGATCGAAGTATAGATATGACCATTTTGCTCAAAGGCCTGACGAATCGCACCGATCCGGCCATCCATCATGTCACTTGGAGCAAACACATCTGCACCGGCTTCGGCATGGCTCAAGCCCTGTTTAATCAGGCACTCGACCGTTTCATCATTTAAGACATAACCGTTCTCATCAATAATGCCATCCTGACCATGTGTGGTATACGGGTCTAATGCGCCGTCAGTAATCAGCACCATTTCTGGCAGTTCTTTTTTCAATAAACGCAAGGTGTTTTGTACCAGACCATCTTCACGCCACGCAGCTTCTGCAGTCAGGCTTTTATCTTCTTGTGGGGTGACCGGAAATAGCGCCAGTTTATTGACACCGAGTTCCAGTAGACGTTCTGATTTTTTTAACAACAAGTCCGCTGACAGACGCTGGATATTCGGCATACTTGGAATATCTTGGGTCTGGTTTTGTCCTGGCAGGACAAATACTGGATAAATGAGATGATCTGCCGCGAGATGGGTTTCACGAACCATCGAACGTAAATGTTCATTTTTACGAATACGACGCATGCGAGTTGCAGGAAACGCGGGACGATTGAACGTATAAGTCATAAAAATCTCAGTAATCAGTATTAAACTAGGCCTCTATTGTAGCCCTAACTCAAATTTTTGGGCATAAATTAGCGGTTTTTTATTGTGGTGGATTCGGGCAAAGTGATGAGTAAGACAGAGAGAAACTGGACCGGTAATATACATCTGGGCTCGAAAGTGGATATTGATGTAGTCCTGAACCAGCTGGTACATGCTTTTAATAGCTCTCCTTTTTTTAAGCATAACGGCATGACCATGCGGGTGGTCGAGGGCCAGATTGAGGCCTATGTAGAAATGCAGGATTTCATGATTGGTAATGTGGCTTTCCAGATTCTGCATGGCGGTCTGGCTGCAACTGTACTGGATAGCGTCGGTGGTATTGTGGCCATGGGCGAACTGTATAAAAAAGCTGAACCGGAAACGATTGCAGATACCATTAAAAAAGTGTCGCGTCTGGCGACGGTCGATATGCGGGTGGATTATCTGGCGCCTGGACGTGGCAAATATTTTATTGCACGTGCAGAAACCTTACGTTTGGGGCGTAAGGGCTGCACCATGCGCATGACCATGGTCAATGATGAAGATAAGGCGATTGCAACAGCGATTGCGTCTTATGCCTATTAATGAAATCGTGAACTGAGGAAGTTAAAAAGCACTGTTAAACAGTGCTTTTTTATGATGATCAAATATGAACCTAGAGGATTTAGAGATCAGATTTAGCCCGTTTCAAGGCATTTTTCCATTTGGCTAAATGCATTTCTCTTTCGTCATTTTGCATTTTGGGTTCAAAAGCACGGTCCAGCTGCCAGGACTGGGAAATTTCATCCAGGTTTGAAAATACGCCAGCTTTCAATCCGGCCATAGCGGCCGCGCCCCAAGCAGTAGCTTCTAGCATTTTCGGACGCAGTACCGGTACATTCAGAATATCGGCCTGAAATTGCATCAACATATCATTACTACTAGCACCGCCATCAACCCGTAATTCTTTCAATGGATGTGCAATATCAGATTGCATCGCACTGAGCACATCCGATACCTGAAAGGCGATTGATTCTAATGCTGCACGAGCGATATGCGCTTTGGTCGTACCGCGTGACATGCCACAGAGTAAGGCACGTGCTTCACTATCCCAATGCGGCGCGCCCAGTCCGGTAAATGCCGGAACCAGAACCACGCCGTCACTATGCTCGACCTGGTGTGCCAGTTTTTCCACATCACTGCTTTTTTGAATAATTCCGAGACCATCGCGTAACCATTGCACTACAGCACCAGCCATAAATACGCTGCCTTCGAGCGCATAAGTAGTTTGGCCTTGGGCTTGCCAGGCGAGAGTAGAAAGCAGCTTGTTCTGGCTAAGCTGAATGTTATGTCCAGTATTGAACAGCATAAAGCAGCCAGTACCATAGGTGTTTTTTGCGCTACCCACCTCAAAACAGGACTGGCCAAAGAGTGCAGACTGCTGATCCCCCAAAATGCCGGTGATGGGAATATTGGCCCCAAGTAAGCCAGAAGCAGTGTCAGCGACATAACAATCAGAAGAGATAATTTTCGGTAAGACCGAAGCCGGGATATTAAACAGCTCGAGCAGCTCTTCATCCCACGACTGTTGCTGCAGATTCATTAACATGGTACGAGAAGCATTACTGGCTTCAATGACGTGCTCTGCGCCTTGGGTCAGATTCCAGATCAGCCAGCTATCGATAGTACCAAATGCCACATGGCCTTGTTCAGCGAGTGCTCGTACTCCCTCGACATGCTCTAAAAACCAGACCAATTTTCCCGCACTAAAATAAGGGTCAATCCGTAAGCCTGTTTTTTGCTGAATTTTGGACATCAGGCCTTGTTCAATCAGCCGATTACACCAGTCAGACGTACGACGGTCCTGCCAGACGATTGCCGGAGCGAGCGGTTTGCCATTTCGACGATCCCAGACTACAGTGGTTTCACGCTGGTTAGTCAGGCCAAGGGCTTTAATATCTTTTGCCAGAATACCTGCAGTCGCTAAAGCTTGCTGTACCACCGCAATCTGTGAGCTCCAGATTTCCTGAGCATCCTGTTCCACCCAGCCCGAATGTGGGGTGTGGATATGCGTTTCACGTTGAGCCGTTGCCTGAACTTGTCCATGTTCATTAAAAATAATTGCCCGACTTGACGTTGTTCCCTGATCTAGTGCCAGTAAATAGCTCATAATTTTTCTGTTATTTGGCTTGAAAAGTAAAATATTAGCGCAATAATGTAATTAAGCGCATCAAGTTGTGTAAATGTTCAGAAAATACATCGTAATTTTTGACATTTATGCTATGATTGCCTTGTACTTTGGGGGTGTTTCTGGCTTCGACGCTGGTGATGAAACTCATAGATGCATGCCGAGAGCGCATTTTCTCTCGTAAATCAAATTTGCATTTTTTAGTCGCAAACGACGAATCATACGCTCTAGCTGCCTAAGGGCAGCTTGTCCGCCTCTCCGAATACTTGTGGTTAGAGAGTCCGACTGAAGCGCACGCACACAAGTCCGTATAAAGCCAAGCCTCGGGGCTTTGTACTAAATCAAGAGGATCGCGATTTGTACCCTGTTCGTCGGGTCACAAAGAGTTAAAACAATAGACGATATCTAAGCATGTAGTATTCTCGAGCGTAGTGCTGGCGGACGCGGGTTCAACTCCCGCCACCTCCACCAAAATTCTTGTTATAAATCAGCCGCTTATTTAAGTGGCTTTTTTATTGCCTAAATTTTATAAGCAATTTAAAAGAGCAAATCAAAACTAGAGCCTGTCATCAATTAGCTTGAGAAAATCTAACCTGTCCTCATTATTTTTTCATGACTAAACGCTATGCATTAAGAGATGATCAGTGGGAGCAGATTAAGGATCTGTTACCTGGACGAGCGAG
>NZ_VPDG01000022.1:0-37258 GCF_013417805.1 Acinetobacter sp. YH12226
AGGCGCAATTGCTGTGATTGCAGCCCAAGTAGAAGGATAATCTTTTTCAGATTCAATCAATAATTGAACCGCTCTTTCTCTGATTTCAGGGGTATATTTTAATTTTGTCATCGGGACACTACGCTTCACTACGTCTTGCGAAGCAATGCTTCTCATCTCAGAATATTGACTCTCCGACAAACCCGGTACGGTTCAGCCTTCTGCATGACCACACCATAGCGATTCAGATATGGAACCGTCAGACTTCCACCACCAATACCAAAGATTGCTGATGCAACCCCAATCACACTACCTGCAGCAACTTGTTGACCTGATGAGGGTAACGTTTTCGTTGGGTCAATTGCTTTTTTGGCACCTGTAAACATCGTATATGCGACCCAAATCAGAAATAAGCCAACAATGATTTGTAGATGTAATCCTGATATCAAACCAGCAAAACCTGCCCCAAAAAAACAACCAATCGCCATAGGTGGCGCTAGATTTTTAAAAACAGGCCAAATCACAGCACCAGTTTTATGATGCGCCATCAATGAGCTAATCGAGGTTACAACAATGGTTGCCAAAGATGTGCCTAATGCGAGGTGCATAACCACATCGGGGTCATAGCCCATTTGGGTAAAGACAATAAAAAGCAGTGGTACAATAATCGTACCACCGCCGACACCAAACAGCCCTGCTGCAAAACCAGCAAAAGCGCCGATGACTAAAAAGGTTATAAGTTCCACAATAAACTAACTTTAAAAAGATAAAAGAATTAAGGCATTGAGTTAAGCGTGTTCCAACTGACCCACTTGATGATAAGCACGGTTAAAATACACCAGACTTTCTTCTTGATCGCTTTGTTGAACTTTAAGAACACGACACATGAAAACACTGTGTGTACCGACTTGCTGAATATCTTGAATCTCACAGTCAAAACTGACCAAGGCATCTTTCAAAATAGGTGAACCAGTTTCCATAGTACTCCAATCACCGAGTTTGAAACGATCTTCTGAGCTGAATTTACTTGAAGCAAAAGCATTTGAAAGCTGTTCATGCTGAGTACTTAGTACGTTTACAGCCAAGACTTTATTTTCAACAAAATGGGCATGTGAACGGGAGGATTGATTCATACAGACTAATAACATTGGCGGTGTATCCGTCACGCTACATACGGCAGATGCAGTAAATCCATGCATACCTGTTTCACCCGAAGTCGTAATAACATTCACTGCTGTGGTGAGTAAAGACATTGCATTTCTAAAGTCTGTTGCTTCAATCATCTCTTTCATCTCAAATGTACATATCACGTGCTCGTGCATAAAGCTGGACAAATGACCTTGCGATGATTTGTTCTGCTTCGCACGAGACTACGTTTGATTAAGCTTCTAGCTCTTTACGAACAATGGCAGCACCTGCGCTTAAAGCTTCAAGTTTGCCACTTGCCACTTGGCGAGATAGCGGTGTCATACCACAGTTAGTTGAAGGATACAGTTTATCTGCATCAACAAATTGCAATGCTTTGCGTAGCGTATTTGCTACTTCCTCTGCAGTTTCCACTTGAGTGGTTGCCACATCAATTGCACCCACCATCACTTTCTTACCACGGATCAATTCGATTAAATCCATTGGTACACGTGAGTTTTGGCATTCAAGTGAAATAATATCGAGCTTAGATTGTTGTAGTTTCGGGAATGACTCTTCGTATTGACGCCATTCATTACCTAAAGTTTGTTTCCAATCCGTATTTGCCTTGATACCGTAGCCATAGCAAATATGCACAGCGGTTTCACATTTGAGTCCTTCAAGCGCACGCTCTAAGGTCGGAATACCCCAATCATTTACTTCATCAAAGAACACATTAAATGCAGGCTCATCAAACTGAATAATGTCGACACCTACTGCTTCAAGCTCTAACGCTTCTTGATTCAGAATTTTGGCAAATTCCCAAGCCAATTTTTCACGGCTCTTGTAGTGACCATCGTAAAGTGTATCAATCATGGTCATCGGACCAGGAAGCGCCCATTTAATTTGTTGATTGGTTTGGCTGCGCAAGAATTTCGCATCGTCTACAAACACGGCTTTTTTACGAGAAACATCACCCACAACAGAAGGTACACTCGCATCATAACGATTACGAATACGCATCGTTTCACGCTTTTCGAAATCCACACCTTCAAGATGCTCAATAAAGGTGGTCACGAAATGCTGACGGGTTTGCTCGCCATCACTCACGATATCGATACCCGCAGTGACTTGCTCATGTAATGATAATTTCAAAGCATCACGTTTAGCTTCTAATAATTCTTCGCCTTCAAGCTTCCATGCAGACCATAATTTTTCAGGTTCAGCTAACCAAGACGGTTTTGGCAAGCTACCCGCAGTTGAAGTTGGGAGTAAAAGTTTCGGTTGTGTAAGCGCCATGTCTAATCTTCTTTGTCTAAATTCGTAAATCTGTTTATCAATTTAATGGATTAAGCAGCTGTTTCGATTTCGAAATTTGCAGCCCATTCATTTAAAATGTCTTGATAAGGCTTAATGAAGTTTTCTTCCGTCCATTTACCTTGTTTAACTGCAAGCTCACCACGTTCCACACGGTCATAGACCACACGTGTAAGTGAATAATCGCCATAGCTTAGACTTGGTTGATACACCACACCTGCAGGAGAGTTGGTGTTGTAAATTTCAGGACGATAGATCCGTTGGAAACTTTCCATGGTCGCAATAGCACTGATCAATTCAAAATCAGTATAATCACGGACTAAATCGCCAGCGAAATAGAATGCTAATGGTGCATTACCACCTTCTGGTTTAAAGTAGCGTACACGTAAACCCATTTTGGCAAAATATTCATCGGTACGTGAATATTCATCATTTTTGTATTCCACACCCAAAATAGGATGTACGTTGGCTGTACGGAAATACGTTTTAGAGGTTGAAACGCTTAAGCAAATGACAGGTTGTTTTTTAAATTCTGCTTTAAATACATCTGAATTGACTAAATGTTGATAAAGCTTGCCATGTAGATTGCCAAAATCTTCAGGTTTTTCACCTACACCACAACCCAATTGTGGCAATACCACACTGAAGTCGTAATCACGCACATAAGATGAGAAGCTATTGCCGATCATGCCTTCAATATGCTCACCTGTTTGATGGTCAATCACAACACTTTTAAGTGTTTCAATAAATGGGAAAGTTTGACCATTACCTTCAATATCAATTTCCGCAGAAATAATGTCAATCTCAAGTGAATAGCGATCACCTTTCGGGTTATCAACGGTTGCCAAGCTATTAAAACGGTTGTTGATCATCGCAAGGGTACGACGCAAGTTTTCTTCACGGCTTTCCCCACGTGCCAAATTGGCAAAATTTGTGGTTAAACGTGTGCTTTCTGCTGGCGTGTAGTTTTCATCAAAACGGATACGTTTAATTGAACACTCAAATGCTGTACTCATGGAGATTGCCACCTAAAAATTTTATAAAAAGCTAAATTTCTGAATGGCTGTATTTAAACGTGAATAAGAAAGTGAGTAAAACGATATAAATTCAGCTCAAGATGAGAAATACTCATCTTAATAAATTAAAGATTCTGAGGATTTTTAGTTATTCAGTAAGTTAAGCGGCTATCTAAAATCTTTATCTGAAATTGATAATGTTTTTTGCAACTCTACCAAAGATAATAAATCTCCAACTATCAAGTATGTGTAAATAACATAAAGATCAGCTTCTTGCCTAGAAGTAATAATATCATGAGAACCTTTCTGAGCAGCTTTGAAAATAGCATCTAACCGCTCGCCCAAATATTTCATCTGTGAACCAACGATTTCCTCAAATCTTTTAGAGTCTGACTGCTCATCAACATATGCAATAATTCGATTTATATAATTATCCACACCTAATTTAATAATTTTAGTTTCACCATTGTCTAAATTAATAGTCTTATCCTCTCTAGCAGGATAAATCACATCAGCAGTATCTTGTAATATTCGCCTACAACTATGAACAGCATTTGACCAATCCTCTGAATTTTCGGACGTTAAATTCTCATAAACAGATGCAAATTTTTGTGCTGATAATGGTACTAAATCTCCAATTTTTCCGTCTACAAACTTTCTTGTTCTAGAAAAAATATCTGACGTAATTTTTGAATATTTTAGCTCATAATATTTATTAGACACGTATTCGCATACAAAAGCTTGTCGTTTAGTTAGAAATTGAGAGTTCGTGCTAATACCATCTCTTAAACTCTTTCTTTCTAAAAAATTACTAGTGCCACCTGATGAAACAAATTGATTCGGATTAGCTGAACTTATTGAAACATTAGGATCATGTGCAATTTTTAGACTGTCCTTCATTGCTTCCAATTCAATCTCCATCGCTCCGATTGACCCTAACTTAGCTTTCTCTACGGTTTTTCCTTCTCCAGCTTTTTTACATAAGTCCCATATATCGGGTGTTAAACCATTTGGGCTTGAAGGATAACCACTACTTTCAAAGATAAAAATTCTTTGGTAATCGAATTCATTTAGCAATCTTGCCAATCTACTCGCCTTTAATGCGCAATTAGATAAAGAAGAGGTACTTAACTCAATATTACTAATAATTTCTTCACTTAATTTTAAAGCTTCATTCAATGACTCTTGATTAACTTGCAATGTTCTGCTTCCAAAGCATTATTGTAGTTATTCTCTTATATACTTTAGTTCTTATTAAATTTCAATTAGTGAATTTCTTTCATCTTAACCTTAGAAAATATCAGTATATCAAATCCTTACTATCTAATTAAATCGTTAAAATATAGGGTTTAGATTTAAACCCATATAACTATGTCAAACAAACTTGAACGTCAGAAATTGACTCTCCCAGCAGGTCACGACAAGCTTCTGCTTCACTCCTGCTGTGCACCATGCTCGGGTGAAGTGATGGAAACCCTAATTGAATCAGGCATCGACTTTTCGATCTTTTTTTATAATCCCAATATTCACCCTGTCAAGGAATATGAAATCCGTAAGGAAGAAAATATTCGCTTTGCAGAAAAACATAATATTCCTTTTATTGACTGTGATTACGATACAGACAATTGGTTTGCACGTGCCAAAGGCATGGAAAATGAGCCAGAGAAAGGTATTCGCTGTACCATGTGTTTTGATATGCGCTTTGAACGCACTGCCCTTTATGCAGCTGAAAATGGCTTCAGCCTAATTAGTAGCTCATTGGGTATCTCTCGTTGGAAAGATATGAAGCAGATCAATGATTGTGGGCATCGTTCTGCTTCACATTATGAAGGTATCACCTATTGGGACTACAACTGGCGTAAAAATGGTGGTGCTGTTCGTATGCTTGAAATCAGCAAGAAGGAAGAATTCTACCAACAAGAATATTGTGGCTGTGTATACTCCTTACGTGATACCAACCGTTGGCGTATGAGCCAAGGTCGTGATCGCATCAAATTGGGCGTGAAATTTTATTCGAATGCCATGGATGATGAAAGCTAAGCTTCAGTCGCCAGATACCAATTTTTCCAGGAACTGGTTCCACGGACTTCAATGGGTACAGTTGGAATCAGTTTTTCTTTTAGAACGTCAGTCTGTCCCACGGCTTTGGCAAGTCGGGCTTTCACAGAATGAATGCATTCACGATCTCCAAACTCACAGCGATCCAATGTCGTACCACCACAAGGACCATTCGCCAATCCTTTGGGACAAGTTTCAGGGCAAATATATAAAGTATCTCCTAACCTACATTGACCACAACTTTCACAACCTACGATCCCTTGCTTAGAGATAAATTCAGTTTTTAACAATGCTTTTGCTGCAGGCGCATTTTCCCAGAATGAGGCTTTAAAAATAAAATGCCCCATACCTTTGGCAATTTTGGACTCAAATAGAGCCTTGTGCATGAAATGCAATTGCTGATATTTAATAAGCTGGCTAGAGGATAGTTGGCGGGAATAATAAGCTAATTCTGGCACGAGTTCATTTTTAGTCTTCACTTGCCACAGTGCATTCCAGAGTGCTTCGAGTTCCTGTAAACCATAATGTCGATATTGTTCAATATATTTTTCTAAAAGCTTTTGCTCTTCAGGCTTATGGCATGCTGAAAGATGCACACCTGCAAAACTCAAATATTTACACATCAATATTTGTATAGCACAACGTTTATAAGCATTCTCAGTTCGTCCATCCTGTTCTTCCTGAGCCAACACTCGTAACATGTGTGGTGTAATCACAATTCCTGCGACCTTATGTTTCACCATAAAATTGGCACGTGCCAAACTAAGTGGCATAACACAAGCAAGTATATTTTGTGGGTATCGATGACGATTTAAAAAAGCCTTGGCTTGTTTTAAAGCCTCCATATCGTAACCCAACTGGGTAACGATAAAGTCTGCTCCTGCTTTAATCTTTTTGTGAAGTTTTAAATATTGTGCATCACGTTCAGCTTCAGCATATTTAAAGGGATTAAAAGCTACACCAATGTGAAATCCACCATAACACTTTGCGGCCATGACCGCATTTACAGACTCTAAATATCGGGTGCGATTCGTTCCATCTTGACCATTTGTATGCCCTTTTAACTTATCACCTGTGAGAAGCAGTAAATTTTTCTGTCCCGAAGCTTGAGTTGATTTTAAGAAGGTCTCAAAATCAGTAATATCCCGACCTTTCCCTGAATAATGGATGATTTTTTCCATTGATGAAGGAAATGTCTTCGCACATTCAAGTGGTGCCAAATCACTATCGGCATGCACTCGATCTGCCAAAGTGATCGCACATGGAAATTCTGCTAAAGACATTGGTACAGCAATGCCTTTAGCAGAACTTAAATATTCCAACAAAATACAAAACTGATTGTGCTTAAAATGGGAAGCAAGCTGTGACATAAAATAAAGTTCAAATAAAAATGATTGAAGCAGGTCGCTATTATATTCGACCTAACAGAATCAGCCCGATTAATCTTAATCAGGCTGATATAGAAAATTTTAGTCAACAATTATGCAATGAATCTATTCACTACATTCAATCAGGCAACTTTCTCATGAGATTCTCGCTCTAATGTGAAATGAAATGCCTATTCTTCAAGAATATTTTGATACGGCTTAATGAAGTTCTCTTCTGTCCATTTACCTTGCTTAAGATTCAATTGAACACGTTCAACACCGTCATAAATTTTACGAGTTAAGAGAAATCATCATTGTGAACAGACTATTTCTATAAGTTGATTCATCACAACATGTAATTTATAGCCATAGAACCGGCCCATTGAGCTTTTACCACGAGATGCAATTTTAGATAATGATTTATGGCGGTGAATAGGTTTGTGCAACAAAGCCTATTCTAATTAAAACTTGGATTTCATAACCATTAATTTACAGTACAACTATCAATAAAATCGCCCCACCATTGCATCATTTCCATACGCTGATTAAAATATTCTGCATGATTATAACTTGCACGGGTTTTATTTTTATCAGTATGAGATAGCTGTGCTTCAATCCAATTTGATTGAAATAAACCGGATTCATTTAATATGGTACTAAATGTCGATCGTAACCCATGAGAAGTTAATTCATTTTTAGTATATCCCATTTTTCTGATAATCAAGTTCAGGGTATTAAAATGAATAGGTTTATTATTATTTCGGGGGCTAGAAAACACATATTTCTCGCCATGAGACCAAACGAGTGCTGATTTCACAACTTCAAGTGCTTGATCAGATAGTGGAACAAAAAAATCAGGGATATCATGACCTAAAATAACCTTTCTTCTATATTGTTTAATATGTAAGGCTGGTATTTTCCATATTTTTTTATCTAGATCGAAGTGATATGGTTCACAAAGCAATAATTCTCCACCACGGACGCCTGTATATAATTTAAATAACAGGGCTTTTTTAATAATAGGATCTGTATTAATCTGATTTAATTTAGCTAAGAAATTAGATAGTTCATCTGAATTCAAATGAGGATAGTTTTTCTTAATCTTATTGTTGACTAATATTTTATGAAGTCCATGTGCAATATTATATTCACAATACCCCATCGCTACCGCATAATCATAAATCTGATTTAAATAACTATAGGCTTTCTTTACAGGTTCTTTTACATTTCTAGATTCTATCTTTTTAATAATCTTAACTAGATCATATCTTTTAATTTCAATAAATGGCATTAGTCCAATATTTGGATAAACATCCTGATCTAAACATTTTTTTGCGAGCTGAATTACACCGCATCGTGGTTCATCTTCAAAGGAATTTTTAATTTTAAATTCTAACCACTCTTCACAAATATCCTGAAAAGTTTTGATGTATTTTTTATGCAGTGGTTTATTTTCATAATTATTAAATTTATATTCATCCCGGACTGATCTGGCCTCTTTCAAGGACATTACAGGATATTCACCCAACTTCATGCGAGGACGTTTATTTGTCCCTGCAAGTGAATAGCGGTAACTCCAAGATTTACGTCCGTTTGGTTCTACCTTCAAACTTAAGCCGTCATCATCTGCCAGAAAATAGATTTTTTCCTTTGATTTAGCTTGACGTACCTTAATTTCAGTAAGACTCATGAATTTTTAACCTAACCACAAATGGCACTGCTCAATTGAATTATAGCAAATTTAAGCGATATTCATATGATGCGTATCATACGCATCACATATTTCTATAAGTAATTGTTAAATAAAATTTATATTTAGATTGGCTAGTCCTTAGTAACCAATTAATTAACCATTAATTTTGCAAGTCTTAAATTGGCATTTGAAGTGTAACCCCATGTTATGACTATTCACATTTCTGCTCTATGATTCATGGTTACTTATTAGTTATATTATTATGTCAGGAGCGATACAAGAATTAGGGTAACCTTATGGAAATAGCGAATACGAAATTACTAGCTGGCGCTTTGATAGCCCTAACTTTAACTATAGTTAGCCCTGTCGTACTTGCAAATGATAACAATGATATACGAAAGACTATTGTAGTTAAGTTTGCTAAAAAAGCTTACTCTGCAAATTATTACGGAAGGATAGATGGATACAAGTATGATTCCTACAAATTTTATGCTAAAAAAGGGCAAAAGTTAAAAGTGAAGTTGACTGGAGGAAATGTTGAAGCTTACTTATGGGGTAATCAATTAAAAGACTCCATCAATCTTGGAGAATATTCTCCAGAGCTTGATGATAAGGGTATTTATATTTTACCTGCTTCAGGTGAGTATGAAATTAGAGTATTACAACCTAGATCACAGGCAAGAAAAGATAAAAAACCTCAATACTGGATGAGTATTAACATTAAATAAAGACTTGCTAGATTTTTTTAAGCTTTTATACCAGGGTTCAAAAACTATTGCCAGTTAAACGGGGCGTGATTTTTACGTATATGTTTTTATATTAGTAAAAATGATATAGATACGTAATTCATAGAGATCGTTTCAATTTAGCAATCTCTAAATACATCTTGTAACTGGCATGTTGAATCCGTTCATTTGAGGGGGCGTATTGCTTCTGGACTTCATCGAAGAAAGGAGTTTCTTCACATAATTCAAAGTACCTTTCCATCGGTGTTTTACCTTGCAAAGCTGAATGTGGTCTCATCCAGTTACAGTAATGCTGCCATTCTGCCAGTTTGCTCTGAATTTCCTCTGAATCGATATCTACAGTAGCGTAGAACTCAGATTTATCAGTCTTTTGTGAGCGCTACCTTGCCATTCAGATGAGGTGAACCCGGTTTATTCGACCTAAATTTGATCCCATACTGCATCATTTTTTCTGTATTTTTTCAACAAAGAATTCTCGTTCACGATCGGTCTGTATTCGCTGTATGGGAAAAGGCATTTATTCAATTACACAGTTAAAAAGTCGAGTGTATTCGCAGCTGTTCGGCGTTTATATATCCTTAAAACGCGATATCGTGTGCAGTCATCGATAGATGTGTACTGATATAGTCCAGGACCCAGTTTACAGGCATCCATTTGAATTCTATCGCCTGGTAATGAACGTTCATGACAAATGTAATCTATTTTACGACGGAATTTTTTAATCGGTTTGACTTAATGGGTGGATAGTACTTTATGGATAGTCGCCAAGGACAACGAGACTCCGTGCAGCTCATTAATTCTGTTTGCAAACGTCGAACACCCAGATTTCTAGCCGAGCGCATTTCCAATATTAAAGCTTCTAGCTCAGCATTGATTTTAGTATTTGGCGATTTTAAGGGACATTTACTATGACTACTTAATCCATCAATACCTTGTTCAGAATATCGTTTCCACCACTTGCGTAAAGTTGGTCTAGAAATGCCACATCTCCGACAAACCAGGCCAGCATTATTGGTCTCTTCAAATAATTTAACCCATACGAGTCTTTGTTGAATTTCTCTGTTCATAGACACCCATTATATTGAAGTGATGTCTATGAATCACACAGATTATCATAAGGCTTTTGAAACTGTCGCACCTCATGTTTGAATTCACCCATTAACAGAGTGCGAATTAGTCCTTGATCATGTTTGACCACATTTCAAGGAATAGTGTCCAACTTTCGGTATGCAGATTATGGTGTGGGGTTCTCTTAAAGTTTAAACCTTATTATTTTACTTCAGTAATGCTGATTGGCTGGTCTTTTACAAATTCAACAACCCCTTCACCACGTTTAAAGTGAATTGAAACTCCATTATTATTAGCTAAACGAATACCACTACCAGCAACTGTTTGCTTTAAACGATATACCATGCCTGAGTTATCAGTCATTAAAGCAGTTTCAAAGTTATCCGATGATTTCAGAAAAATTAATAAACCATTCGGACCAGAAAATTTAAGGACCTGCGTATCAGCTGAAGTATTGCTTGTAGCCTTATCTTGTAAAGTTTCAGTCTTTGGACTCGAAGTACACCCAGTCATTGCTAAAACTAACAAAGTTAAACTTAAAAAATATTTCATTTAACTACCTTTTTCATCTGTAAATCATAGGTGTATTTATACTAATTGTTATAATTTAAAAATAAAACAAATATTACTTTTTTTTACATAAAAAAGCCATAAATCGCATTTTGAACCTTACCGGATTTATCGGAGATTTTTTTATTTAAGTTAGGCCACCTGACTTAACGGGTTAATCTTATCATAGTACATTGCTTCAAACTCAAAAGGCGATACATAACCCAGTGCACTGTGTACATGCTTTTTATTAAACCAATCTACCCAATTTAATGTCGCAAGTTGTACATCTGCTAAACTTTGCCAATCTGCTTTTAAATATTCAATCACCTCTGTTTTGTATAAGCCATTCACTGTTTCAGCCAAAGCATTATCGTATGAATCACCAGTTGTACCGACTGACGCTCGTAAATTTGCTGCTTCTAGACGATTGGTATAGCGAATGGAAAGATATTGCACACCTCTATCGGAATGATGAATTACATTCTTTGGCATACCTCGATCATGCAAAGCTTGTTCTAATGCATCAAGCACCATATCTGTATTCATACGTGTTGATACTTTCCATCCAACAATTGCTCGTGAAAACACATCAATAATAAAGGCGGTATAGACCCAGCCTGAATTTGTTTGAATATACGTAAAGTCACTCACCTGAGATACCGTCTTGGTAGTCAATCAATAATTGAACCGCTCTATCTCTGATTTCAGGGGTATATTTTACTTTTTTCATCGGAACACTACGCTTCGCTACGTCGTGCGAAGCAATGCTTCTCATCTCAGGAAAGTTGGTCTCCAACAAACCCGGTACGGTTCAGTAAATTAGATAGATTGGTTCAATATAAAGCATGTACATAGCTGCATTCGTTTATTTACCCTGTTTTGGATATTGACCCATGTAAATGATGAGATTAAGCCATTAAATAAAGTAGCCCAACTTGAATAAAAAGCCTCTGACAAACCTCACAGGGTTGAAGTGCTGCCTTTCATTCAAAATTTCAGGCAGCACATTTATACATTTAAGCGTCGGTTTAAGCTGGTAGTTTACTCGCCAAAACATCTACTTTTTCAATAGACGGTGGCTCTGAAAATAGCTCTTCGGCCTGAGCCATCAACGCAGCTGCAACCTTGCCAGATAAATGTGCTTGGCGACCCGCCTCATCAGGAAATGCATCAAAAATACCAAATGTTGTAGGTCCAAGACGTAAGCCAAACCACGCAACTGTCGCAGGTTCTTCCATTACAATAGGTAAACCGGCTTTAAGGAAAGCTTCCACTTCGTCTTCTTTACCCGGTTTAGCTTCAAGACGGACATATAAAGCTGTTTTAAGCATGACTAAAACTCCACAATTGATTAGAATTCAAACTGATTCTGTCATTGCTAATGTATGCATGTCAGAAAGTTTTGTTGTATAAAAGTTAAAAAACATCCCATAGCTGAGCCAAAATTTAGGTTTTTATTTCGACATAATGCTATGAATTTATTCAAGTTAATATCATTAACATTTGAATCAAAAAATCAAGATATGAGATGATTAAATTCAATCTTAGTTATATAAGGATCAATTGACTCTACCTTAGATTTATAAGCTGACCTCTTCATCTGGAAGTTATATTGCTCAAGAAGCATTCAAGAACAACATGCACATCTTCATATCTATGAAAGTTATTTAGCTAGGAATTTGCTGTGAAACTCTATATGTTTCTCTATAAAGCTCGCAATGAAGTAATAGCTATGGTCATACCCTTCTCTTAGGTTAAGTGTAAGAGGATATTCTTGTTCCAAACAAATATCACTAAGAAGCTTAGGTCTTAACTGTTCTTCAAGAAAATCATCAGCTGTTCCCTGATCGACTAAAATAGGTAAATGAACTTCATCGTTTTTGATTAATTCAATCGCATCATAGCTTTTCCATAAAGTTTCGGTTTCACCTAGGTATTGTGTAAAAGCCTTTTTCCCCCAAGGTACTTGGCTAGGTGCAACAATTGGTGCAAAAGCAGAAATACTTTTATACAGCTCAGGGTTTTTTAAACCAATTACTAATGCACCATGACCACCCATGCTATGCCACATAATGCTTTGGACTTGGTTGGTCGGAAAATTCAGGTCAATCAGATTTCTGAGCTCTTCCACAATATAATCATACATTTTGAAATGCTGTGACCAGGGTGCTTGTGTTGCATTCACATAGAATCCTGCGCCTTGGCCTAAATCATAATCTGCATGATCTGGTACATCCTCTCCACGTGGGCTGGTATCTGGTGCAACAATAATGACTTTATGTTCAGCCGCATACTTTTGTGCTCCGGCTTTAGTAATAAAGTTCTGTTCGTTGCAAGTCAGTCCTGATAACCAATATAAAACTGGCAACTTCTCATCTTTGTCATGAGGTGGCAGATATATTGAGAATTTCATTGAACAGTTTAATGGTATTGACTGATGGCGATACACTTCTTGCGATCCACCAAAAGAAGCATGTTTCTCAATTATTTCCATAATCAATTACCTATGTTGAGCAAGACTTCATGAGAAATCGAGTAAACAAAGAGTCTGACATTCTCCACAGAGAATACTGATAAAGATTTAAAATGTAGGCAGGTTTGTTGAACCTATACATGATGGATACATAGATAGATCTGTTTTACAGATGATGTGCCGTTTTAGAGGATTCCATGCATGTCAATCATGATTCACATGCATGGAAAAGTATAAGGTCTGACGGAATTATTCGTAATGAATTACAGTACGAATTGACTTACCTTCATGCATTAGATCAAAGGCTTCATTGATCTGATCCAAGCCCATGGTGTGTGTCACAAATGGTTCTAATTGAATTTTACCTTTCATGGCATCTTCAACCATTCCTGGAAGTTGCGTACGACCTTTTACCCCACCAAAGGCAGAACCTAACCATCTACGACCAGTAACCAGTTGGAATGGACGGGTAGAGATTTCTTGACCTGCGCCAGCTACACCAATAATTACGGATTGTCCCCAGCCACGGTGTGCACTTTCAAGGGCTGCACGCATCACATTCACGTTACCAATACACTCAAATGAATGATCTACACCCCAGCCAGTCATTTCGACAATTACTTGCTGGATTGGTTTATCATAATCTTTAGGGTTCAAGAAGTCCGTTGCACCAAACTCTTTTGCCAGCGCAAATTTATCTGGATTCATGTCAACCACAATAATACGCCCTGCTTTAGCTTGACGTGCGGCTTGTACGACTGCCAAACCAATACCACCTAAACCAAAGACCGCAACACTATCACCTTCTTGTACTTTAGCCGTGTTATGTACTGCACCGATACCCGTTGTTACCCCACAACCCAGTAAGCAGACATGTTCGTGATTGGCTTCAGGATTGATTTTAGCCAATGATACTTCTGCCACTACAGTGTATTCACTGAACGTTGAGCAGCCCATATAGTGGTAAATCGGTTGACCATTGTAGGAAAAACGAGTGGTACCATCTGGCATTACGCCTCTACCTTGAGTTTCGCGAACGGAAATACACAAGTTCGATTTTCCAGATTTACAGAATACGCACTCGCCACATTCAGCAGTGTAAAGTGGAATAACATGATCACCTGGTTTGACGCTAGTCACGCCTTCACCAACCTCAACTACAACACCAGCACCTTCATGCCCGAGAATAGCGGGAAAAACACCTTCAGGATCATCGCCAGATAAAGTAAATGCGTCTGTATGACACACACCGGTATGGGAGATCTTAATTAATACTTCACCTTTCTTCGGTGGTGCAACATCAACTTCAACAATTTGAAGAGGTTGACCAGGACCAAACGCAACGGCAGCACGTGACTTCATGGAATAATTCCTTATACAGATCTACTTTAAATATGATTTTAGAATCTTGGCGATTTCAGCCAATTCTTCTTTTCGTTGTTGTTCTGTGGTTTCACCTGATACTAATGTGTCCTTTAAATGAACCTCCAACATTTCATTCATTAAACCATTAATAGCACCACGCACTGAGCATATTTGTTGCAGAATTGCACCACATTCCACATTATCTTCTAACGCTTTTTCAATCGCTTGCGTCTGACCTTTGATCTTTCTGACGCGTAGAAGAATCTTTTTTTTGTCGTCAACCTGATTAGGCATCAGACCTCCTTATTTGCTAGCATTTATACTATAGTACCCCATAGTATAAAAAAAGCAATATTTTTTATAAATCGAAAATTAAAAAGATCTTTAGCGAAAATTTTCTATCCCTGTTTTTAGTTTTTTTAAATTAACATCATAGAGCTTATGCGAAAGTCACAAAAAAAATGGGACTTTTAGCTCCCATTTTTTATTTTGTCTCATGTTCTTTGTAATGCTGTGACCTTTTAGAATTATGTTTCAAATTTTAGCCACTTTGTAGATATTTTGAACGTTTCAAGCCTTGAAAATACTACCAACAGTTTAGGTTAAACTGCCTTTACAGACTGTACTAGAATATTTTTAGTGAGCGGATGAAATTTATTATTCATTATTTAGGAATTATTAAATCCTATAAATATCATTTATTGGATTAATTTACTTTGGTACTGTGCACATCATCCCCCAGTTAAAAATAAGGAACAATTATGAATAAGATGATGAATGCTCTTATCTTAGAAAATTTTGGTGATCATGAATTTACACGTGTAGAACTCCCTATACCTCAACCAGAGGCTGGGCAAGTTCTGGTACGTATTCATGCTAGTGGTGTAAACCCTATTGATTATAAAATTCGTCTTGGTGAAGCACCTTATGCTATGCCAGAGCTTCCTGCCGTGTTGGGAACAGATATGGCTGGGGTTGTAACTGCTGTTGGTGAAGGTGTCACCCACTTCAACGTTGGAGATGAAGTTTACGGTCTGATTGGTGGCGTTCGTGGTCTTCAAGGATCTTTAGCAGAATATGTTGTAGCAGATGCTGATCTGATCGCATTAAAGCCACGGAATATCTCTATGCGCGAGGCAGCAGTACTACCATTGACGTTCCTCACCGCTTGGGAAGGTTTAGTGGATAACGCGAAGGTCCAACCAGGGCAAACTGTACTGGTTCAGGGTGGTGCTGGTGGCGTTGGTTATATGGTTGTTCAGCTTGCAAAAGCACTTGATGCAAATGTTTGGGCGACTGGTCGTACAGCTGATCAATCACTGATTTCAGAACTCGGTGCAACACCTCTCGATTACACAACAGCATCTTCCGATGACATTATTGCTGCAAGCCCTGAGGGTCAAGGTTTTAACATTGTTTACGACACTGTGGGTGGTCCAGTACTCGAAGCTTCACTTTCCATGACAACTCACTATGGCCACATTACCAGCTGTGCTGCATTTGGTAATCATAATTTAGCGAGTTCATCTCTACGTTGTGCCACAGTGTCTGGCGTATTCGTCCTAATGCCGATGTTAACAGGCAATCGCCGTGCTCATCATGGTGATATCCTTAAGATCGCTACTCGTCTTGTTGAGGAAGGTAAACTGCGTCCTATTGTTGATCCTCGTCATTTTACTCTAGACCAAGCGATTGGGGCTCATGATGCTGTTCAAGATCGCTCTGCCAATATTAAGGTCGTGATTGATGTCATTTAACGCACTTCAGGCCAAGACTTGGCGCTTCAATAGTATTGGAGATACAGACGTTCTGACATTAGAAACACTTCCTGTTGCTTTACCAGCAGCAGGAGAAGTTCTAATCCAGATGAAAACGATCGGACTCAACCGGGCTGATGTAATGTTTCGGCGTGGTACTTATATTCAAAAGGCAGTATTCCCTTCTCGTCTGGGATATGAGGGAGCAGGCATAGTTCTTGCGATAGGTGAAGGTGTACGTCAATTTTCTCCAGGAGATGCAGTATCGATTCTTCCGACTGACAATCTAGCCAAATATGGGACATATGCGGACAAGATTCTGATTCCAGAAACTTTTTTAGTTCACAAACCCGATAGTTTAAGCTGGGAAGAAGCTTCTTCAATCTGGATGCAGTATTTAACGGCTTGGGGTGGTGTAATCCATGCTGGTGGAGTTTCGAAAGGAAAAACGATCTTGATCACAGCAGCTTCAAGTAGCGTAGGACTAGCTGCGATACAGATAGCTGAAGCAGCGGGTGCTAAGGTCATTGCAAGTACACAGACGATAGAGAAAAAGCAACGTTTACTGGATCTCGGTGTTAAAAATGTTATAGCCAATGAAGATGAACCAGATTTGTATGAGGCGCTTATTCTACGTTTGGGTGGAGAACATCTTGATGTCGCCTTCGATGCTGTAGGAGGGCCACATATTGAACAGATTGCAAAAGCGATGTCTGTGGGAGGAACTATGGTTATGCATGGTGCACTTAGCCCGGAGATCACACCATTTCCCCTTAAAGTTGCATTACGCAAGAGCTTAACCATGCGAGGTTTTTTGTTCCTTGAGGTTCTCCATAACCCTGTTCTAAGGGAGCAAGCCAGACGATTTATTCTTAGCAGTATAGGTGCAGGATATCTTCGTCCAGTGATCGACTGTTGCTTTAACTTTGAGGACATGCATGATGCTCAGCGCTATCTTGAATCAAATCAGCAAATAGGAAAAATTGTAGTTACTCTGAATACATGATGGTCTTATCTGATTTCTACTTTCTAGAAAAAAGGTTAGTTCCATCTGATTCAGGTTTCTACATGGCCCAGAACTTCCGCTAAGTAATCAAACAATGCTCGGATTCGCAAAGGTGTCGGGCCCCGCTGTGGACGATATAAATACAGGCGCCAAACGGGAGAGGTTTCCTCATGAAGTATCTGAATGAGCTTACCACTCCTAAGCCACGGCAAAACTAGAAATCCAGGCATGTGTCCGAATCCAACTCCAGCGAGAATAGCTTGAAATTAAGCTTCTAGATCATCTGTAATAAAACGGGGCTTTGATGGCGTAAAGCTTCGACTTTCAGTGAATGTCCATGGCCAGTAACGCCCTGTTTTATGATCGAATAGTGCTGTTAGAGGGTATTTATCTAAGTCAATAATTTTTTTGGGCATTCCAACCTTATCAATTAACTCTGGCGTACCCACAGAATAAAAGTTCACTTTAGCCAATTCCCTTGCCACATATCGATTGTCCGGCAAAAATCCAAATCTGATCCCGATATCTATTCGCTCATCGATCACATCCGAGTGTGAATCTGTTAGCACACAATCCACGACAATATCTGGATAACGTGTGGCAAATTCTGCTAGTGCAGGTACTACCAATTTACGCCCTAACACAGACGACACAGTAAGACGGACGGTCCCACGCATTTCATCTCGTTTTTCCTTGGTGTCTTTTACAAGCAGAGCATCAATGGATCCCACCGCAAAATGTGCTTGCTTTGCCAGACGCTCACCATCAGCGGTAATTTTAATTTGTCGAGTACTCCTGTAAAACAGAATCTCTCCGCGCTGCTCTTCTAGCTCTTTTATTGCCCGTGTCACTACCTGCGGGGAAATACCCAGCTGAGTTGCTGCCTCTTTAAAATTTCGAGACTCTGCTGCGACACAAAAGATACGCATCATTTCCAATTTGTTCTGCATGTCCAATCCTGTGTTATGGTAATTATTCCGTAAATAGGAATTCTGAAAGATAATATTATTCATTTATTATACCTAACAAGGCTGTAATACTTAATCCATCAAATATGATTGACAGATAAGTTGAAGGTTACTTGTATGAATAATATAGAAAATAAAGTTATTGTTATCACAGGTGCAAGTAGTGGTTTAGGTGAAGCTACTGCTCGCTTACTTGCTAAAAAAGGTGCAAAGGTTGTACTTGGTGCTAGACGTACTGAAAAATTACAGGCTATTGTTCACGACATTCGTGCTGAAGGTGGTCAAGCTGAATTTATTGGTATGGATATAACCAAACCACATGAAGTACAAGCACTTATTGAAAAGGCATTAAGCGCATTTGGTCAAATCGATGTATTGGTAAACAATGCTGGATTAATGTCTATTGCACCATTAAGTGAGCTAAAAGTTGATGAATGGGATCGTATGATCGACATTAATATTAAAGGTGTTCTTTATGGTATAGCAGCTACACTGCCTGTTTTCCAAAAACAAAACTTTGGACACTTTATTAATCTCGCATCTGTTGCAGGGTTAAAAGTATTTAGTCCAGGAGGTACTGTTTATAGCGGTACTAAGTTTGCTGTAAGAGCCATCTCTGAAGGCCTTCGTCATGAAGTTGGGGGAACAATTAGAACGACTACTATTGAGCCTGGTGCAATTGAGTCAGAACTAAAATTCGGTTCTTCTCATAAAGAAAGTTCAGAGTTTGTTACTGATTTCTACAAACAAGCTATACCAGCTGACTCAGTCGCTCGAGCAATTGCTTATGCAATTGAACAGCCTGCGGATGTAGATATTAATGAAATTGTTTTACGCCCAACGAGCCAAGAGTTTTAATAATTGAATAACAAAAAATGGGAGCACCTCGCTCCCATTTTTACTATATTTTTAAAGTTAAGGACAAATCTATGAAAGCCGTATCGTATGTTATAAATAACCATGATGATTTTAAAAATTCATTGGTAGATATTGAAAAAGCGAAGCCTACGCTTAAGGAGCGAGATGTACTGGTAAAAGTTCAGGCAATCTCTGTGAATCCAGTTGATACCAAAGTGAGAAAAAATTCGTCTGAAGCAAATAATCGTATTTTAGGTTGGGATGCCGTTGGGGAAATTATTGAAGTTGGCTCAAAAGTTACCTCGTTTAAAGTAGGAGATTCTGTTTGGTATGCTGGCGATTTAACCCGAGATGGTAGTAATGCTGAGTTTCAAGCAGTCGATGAACGAATTATCAGTCTTAAACCCATTACAGTATCTAATGCAGAAGCAGCAGCATTGCCATTAACTGCAATAACGGCATGGGAAATGCTGTTTGATCGGTTTCAAATTTCAGAAACAGAAGTTGGCAGTATTTTAATTATTGGTGGTGCAGGCGGTGTAGGATCAATCGCTATCCAACTCCTAAAAGCAAAAACAAATCTGACCGTTATAGCAACAGCTTCACGTGAAGAAACGAAATCTTGGGTGGAATCACTTGGTGCCGACCATGTCATTGATCATAGCAAAGATTTAAATGCACAAATCGAGACACTAGGCATTGAAAAACCAAAGTATGTATTCTCTACAAATCATACAGAAACATATATCAAGCAAATAGTTTCTCTGATTGCACCACAAGGCAAGCTTGGATTGATCGATGATCCACAAACATTTGATATTATGCCGTTTAAGACTAAATCTATTTCTATCCATTGGGAGTTGATGTTCACCCGTTCAATGTATGAAACCGATGATATTGAAAAGCAAGGTGATCTATTGCAACAGGTTGCCCAATTAGTTGACCAGCAAAAAATTAGAAGTACTCTCAACCAAAATCTAGGAAAAATTAACGCTGCAAACTTGGAGAAGGCGCATAAGTTGCTTGAATCAGGTAAGTCAAAAGGCAAAATTGTACTAGAAAACTTCTAAAACAAATTAAAGGTGAAATAATGACTATTTCAGTAATTGCGAACTTTAAGGCAAAATCAGATCAAAAAGAGAGGTTAGAAGCGCTTTTACAAAGTGTAATAGAGCCTACGCTTCAAGAAGAAGGATGCTTGAAATATGAGCTTTATATTAGCGAAAATGACTCGAGTAGATATTTCTTCTTAGAAGAATGGCGTAGCAGGGAGGATTTAGATATCCATATAGCGTCTGATTATATTCAAAGTTTATTTGGTAATATCCAATCGCTAATTGAATCAAGTGATATTGTAGAAATCAAAAAAATATAGCTGTATTCGGACGTTATGATGAAGTATTCTTCAAATTAACATAGGGACTTAGAAAGCTAACAAAAAATGGGAGCTATAAGCTCCTATTTTTTAAGAATTTTTAATTTTTTAGTAGTAACTTAGGCTTCAGCAAATTATGCCCCTGAGGGGAGCCACCAATACCCTGCATTTTGACAATAATGTCATCGTTTAGAGGCAGCAAATTTACGAGCATCAGTCGGTACGACTGGTGATTCATATGATATTGCTTTGGCTGAAACGGTGAATGGCTTATACAAAACAGAGGTGATTGAATATTTAAAAGCAGATTGGCAAGGTTTAGCAGATGTACAACTTGCGACATTAAATTGGGTAGATTGGTTCAACAAAAAGCGTGTACACGGTGCACTGGGTTATGTATCGCCTTTTGATTTTGAAGCAATGTACTATGATAAGATTAACCCGTTAGGTCAGGTGGCCTAACTTCAATAAAAAGTCTCCGACAAACCCGGTACGGTTCACACGTTATAACCGGGATTGCTTCGGTGAGCTAATCCAGATTGATGGCTCATATCATGACTGGTTCGAAGGACGCGCTGCTAAGTGCTGCTTGCTGTTTTATATCGATGATGCCACTGGAAAGCTGTTGCATCTGCGCTTCTGTGAGGCGGAAACGACCTTCGACTATATGCTTTCAACCCGAGCCTACATTGAACAATACGGTAAGCCGTTGGCCTTTTATAGCGATAAACATTCGGTTTTCCGAGTGAACCAGAAATCGAGCCAGGACAGCAAAATCACGCAATTTGGCCGGATTCTGAATGAGTTGAAGATAGATATTATCTTTGCCAACTCACCACAGGCCAAAGGTCGCGTAGAACGCGCGAATAGAACCCTTCAAGACCGGTTGATCAAGGAGATGCGTCTGGAAGGCATCAGTTCAATTGCCAAAGCCAATGCCTGGCTACCCTGCTTTATTGAGCAGTTCAACCAGAAGTTTGCCAAGTGTGCGAGAAATTCCAAGAACTTGCATCGCCCTTTAACAGAGTCTGATGTTGAACTAGATGATATTTTTACCTGGCAGGAACCGCGTAAGGTCACCAAGAATCTGACCCTGACGTATGACAAATATATTTATCTGCTTGAACCGACAGAGCTGAATCATAAGCTTGTTGGGTAATACATTTCATTTCTGGAGTATCCGGATGGCACTGTGGCCCTCATGCATGAGGGACGAAAGCTCAACTACAGCATCTTCAATAAACTGGCTGGACTGCAGCAGAATGAAGTGGTTGAGAATAAAAGATTAGGTTCAGTCCTGGCACATATCCAGCAACAGCATGAAGCATTGGAAAAACAGAATAAACGTTCCCGTGCCAAGAAAAGTATGCCAAGTCGTAAAGCTCAGAAAGTTGTTATTGAACAAAGAAATTTAAATCCTGTGCTTGACTCTTGTAGTTAAAAACAGGACATTTTAAATGGTTTATCGCATAGACATTTTAATTGGGGAATAACAGTTTTTCCAAAAAATAGAGATCATTTGAGAATATTTTGATGTATTTTCTAATACCTACATTGATTCTTTTCTTATTAAAAAATAAGATGAGCTTGATTGAAAATGACACTACTGAAGTAGCTTATGTATTTGGGATTCTTGTGAATATAAAATAATGTTCCAAATTACTAAAGAAACCGAAGCATTAAGTACTTTAAATAATTTGAGTTTTTAAACAAATGATGATTAAAAAATTAACCTTCCTGATTAGCTCGGCACTTTTACTAACAGCATGTGGAGGTTCAAGTTCTAAAGTAAATCAAAATAATGACAGCAATAATGCTACTTCTACACCACCTACTTTACCTTTAGATGGTTCACCATCGAACACAACTGTTCATACTTTAGAGTTTCCTATTGCTGAATATAAAATCAAAGCAGTAGATGTTGGGTTGAAGGACCATATTTTTTCTCTTATAGAAAATTACAAGACTACTTTAAATAATAAAATTAATGAAAATACACAGACATTGTATCAACAAAACATCCAATATGATCCAGCTTGGCAATTTCGTAAAGAATATGTGCTGACTAAAAATAAAATCTATTACTCAGCCAATAGCCAACATCCTCAATATCTGGTTTCAAATTCAAATGGAAAAATTATTACAACTTTTGATAGTGAAACTCCTGAATTTAAGTCTACTCTTACCTTTAAAAATATTTCATTAAATAATAGCCCCCTAAATTCTGCTTATGTCACTACTGAACTGTTAAAGAATCCTGGAGAATCTCTCAAAAATGATAAAAATTGGTTAAACCTTTCTAATCAAATTAAAAATATCTCTGGCTCATTTCCAAAAGATTCCGTTTGCCATCAATATTTGACTCAGCAATACAACCAACCAAATATAAGTTTTAGCGAGTTTGATGACTTTACAAATAAGACTATCGCTGAATGGATAGCAGAACAAAAAGCATCTGATAACAATCCGATAGTAGAAACATGGGCTAGCTATCAGGTTGCATATATTCCGGAGTCTCAACAATATAATTTTTATCATGGCGAAGGCTATCGCGGTAAAGCGGTTATTCTTAAAAATGGTAAATTATATGAAGGTAATTATGATGCAGGTGCTGTTTATGAACTCAAGGATGAATATGATAACCCAACTCAATTCAACCTCGGAATTTGCAATGCCTACAATAAAATAGCCTCAGATACTTTAAAGATAGCATTATTAGGCCTAGTAAAGAACTAATTGCCAATTTTTGAATGAAATGAATAGCCTAACTAAGTATCAAAGTAAAAATGTAGAGCCTGTAAATTAGAGTAGCTGAAAATACAATATTTAATTGGAGTAAAACTTATTAATTTTTTAGACACCTTTTTAGGTGTCTTTTTATGAATAGCCCCCGATTTTGTAGACACCTTTTAGTTAGATTGGACTGCCACCACTCTCCTAGACAAATTTCGTCTATTCTTTTTGCATAGGAGAGAACATTATGAGTGGACAACGATACACCCCAGAATTTAAAGAAGAAGCTGTTAAATTGATTACTGAACGTGGATATTCTGTCACTGATGTGGCAGAACGTTTAGGTGTATCACAGCACAGCATTTATAAATGGCTAAAGGCCGTACAGCCTTTACGCAACAACCCTGATGAACATGAACTACTCGAAGCAAAGAAAGAGATCCTTCGTCTTAAAAGTCAGCTTAAGCAAACTGAAGAAGAGCGGGATATCTTAAAAAAGGCCGCAAGGTACTTTGCAAGCCTGCCCGAGTAAAGTATCAGTTTATCCTTGAGTACAGCCATCAATTTAAGATTAAGACGATGTGTCGGGTTCTTAAGATTGCTCGTGCTGGCTATTATACCTGGCTACATGAACCCGAATCAGGCAGAACAATTGAAGACAAACGGTTATTACAACTGATCCGTTCTTCTTATGATGCCAGTTATGGTATCTATGGTTATCGTCGCATCACGCTGGATCTTAAAGAGCTAGGTGAAAGCTGTGGACCGAATCGTGTGCTGAAGATCATGAAGAACAATGGCATTGCCGCTGTTCGAGGATATAAGAAGCATAAAAGCTATGGTCGTGGTCGTCCTCAGATTGTGCCACCTAACCATTTAAATCGAGAATTTGTTGTAAACACACCTGATACCTCGTGGGTGACTGATATTACCTACATCCGCACTTGGCAAGGCTGGTTATATCTGGCTGTGGTTCTCGATTTATATTCAAGGAAAGTCATCGGTTGGTCAATGAAACCTACGCTTGCCAAGGATATCGTTTTGGATGCCCTTTTAATGGCGGTATGGCGACGCAGACCCAATGAACCTGTGATCATACACTCAGACCAAGGCTCACAATACAGTAGCGGAGACTGGCAGAAATTCTGTCAGAAGCATAATTTAGTTCCGAGTATGAGTCGTCGTGGAAACTGTTGGGACAATGCTGTTGCTGAATCCTTTTTTAGCAGCTTAAAGAAGGAAAGAATTAAAAAGAGGATCTATAAAACACGAGAAATGGCGCGTGCAGATGTATTTGATTATATCGAGATGTTTTACAATCGAATCAGGCGTCATTCGCATCTCGATGGGATGAGTCCAGAAGCCTTTGAGGCAGCTTCAAAATGAGGCCGTCTCGTGTCTAGGATACTGGGAGCAGTCCATAAAATGGCTAATTAACGAGGTGCTTATGAGCAGTAAACGATACCCTGAAGAGTTCAAAATTGAAGCAGTAAAACAAGTCACTGAGAAAGGTCATAGTGTGGCTGAAGTTGCTACACGTTTAGGAACCACTACACATATTCTGTATGCTTGGATCAAACGTTATGATCCACAGCAGCCCAAGACAACAGAATCTAGTGATCCAACTACAGAATTAGCGAAATTAAAAAAAGAGCTGCAAAGGGTCACTGAAGAAAGGGACATATTAAAGTGAAAGCACTGCTTTCACGCCGCTTCGCAAGCCAGTCCAAATGAGGTACGCCTTTATTCGGGACAACCAACATATATGGTCTGTTCGTCGTTTATGTTCAACGTTAGATGTTCATCACAGTGGTTATTACGCCTGGTTAAAGAAACCTACCAGTATAACTGCGAGGAAGCGGCAACAGCTTTCAGGATTAATTAAACAGTTCTGGTTGGAATCTGGCGGAGTCTACGGTTATCGCAAGATTCATTGTGATTTGAAAGACGTTGGCGAAAGTTGCGGTATCAATGGCACTGTTGCAAATAGGGATCTGAGTCGATGATTTTCCCTTCAAAAAAGCTTAGAGACCAAAAACTCTATTTACTAGCCAAACTTCTCCTAGAATATTACCGTTATAAAATAATGAAGCTTGTCCTTTGCGTAGAGCACGCATAACCTCAATTCCTTTAATTGTGGCATAAGCCGTTTTCATAGACTTGAATCCCAACGTAGCCTTGATGATCCGTTTGAGCTTGCCATGATCACATTCAATCACGTTATTCTTGTATTTAATCTGTCGATGGTCCAGGTCTTCAGGACACTTTCCTTCCTGTTTTAGTCGCGACAAAGCACGGCCATAGGTATGAGCCTTATCAGTGTTTATGACTCGTGGAATCTGCCATTTTTTGACATGATTCAAAATCTTACCAAGAAAACAATAAGCTGAATGGGTATTTCGTCTAGCAGAAAGATAGAAATCAAGAGTATGGCCACGTTGGTCAACTGCACGGTATAGATATGCCCATTTGCCATTCACTTTTACGTAAGTTTCATCCAGATGCCATAAATGTCGATCTGTAGGATTACGCCAATACCAACGTAAACGTTTTTCCATTTCTTGAGCATAACGCTGAACCCAGCGATAAATTGTGGTGTGATCAACATTCACTCCACGTTCAGCGAGCATTTCCTGAAGTTCACGATAGCTGATGCCATATTTACTATACCAGCGCACGGCCCAAAGAATGATTTCGCCCTGAAAATGCCGACCATGGAAAGGATTCATATGCTGCACCTTTAGCTAAAGCAGTCTTCAGCTTACCATTCGTAGTTATTTGCAACGGTGCCCGATACTCTTACTTCAAAGCCAAAATTTTTCGGGCACCATTAAGTACGAATAAAGAAACCAGTATGCCAATGATTAAGTCTGGATAAGCTGATCCCGTCCACGCCACGAGTACACCGGCAAATATAACGCCCATATTTACGACAACGTCATTCGCCGAGAAAATCCAACTGGCTTTCATATGTGCGCCATCTTCTCGATGACCAGAAATAAGATATAAGCATGTCACGTTAGCTATAAGTGCGAGCAGGCCAATAACAATCATGAGCGTTGATTCTGGCTCGCTTCCAAACATGAATCGTCTAATGACATCAACAATCACGATAACAGCAAGTAATAACTGAATCCAACCTGCGAAATGGGCTGCTTTTATTTGATATTTCGCAGCTTTTCCGACGGCATATAGCGCAATACCATAAACGGCTGCATCGGCAAACATATCTAGAGAATCAGCAATCAATCCTGTAGACGCAGCAATAATACCGCTGATGAATTCTATAAAGAAAAGTAGAGCATTAATACCTAATAACAGTTTAAGTACTTTAGCTTGTCTCACAGGATCAGGTTCATTAGGTATATCGCCTGAAGAAAGCTGTATTTCATCAAGTTTCGCCCCAAAACCCAGTCCTTCGAGTTTAGCCGTAATTTGCTGAATCCCTTCATTATGGAAGACTTTCAGTTTTCGATTGGGAAGATCAAAAGTAAGACCTTTAACTGCTTCAATATCTGCAAGAGCCATACGGACCATTTGCTCTTCAGCAGAGCAATCCATTTTAGGAATGGTGTAGGTACTTGTTTGCTTAGCCTGTTGATTGCTTATATAAGTTTCAGTCTTCACAAGCTTTGCACCAAAACCCAAAGCTTCAAGTTTGGTGGTTATATTTTCATCTTTTTGATTATGTAGAACCTTTAAAGAACGGTTAGGTAAATCAAAGATGAGTTTTTGAACACCATCAATTGAAGATAGCGCCATACGAACCATCTGTTCTTCCGCAGAACAATCCATTTTGGGAACTAAGTATTCACTCATGTAGTGCGAATCTTTTAAAACGTCTTCAGTGCTTAAATTTTCTTTGGGATCAGAACCACAACAGGATTGAGCGGTATCTTCACAACTGTTTGAAGTGTTACAGCAAGGAGATGAAGATTTTTTTTCTTCCTCTTCACCACAACAGCTAAGCGTATTATCACAATTCTTTGAATTGTTTGCTTCTGCAATTGATGGATGATTTTCTTGTTGAGATTTCTTATCTTCGCATGGTGTTTCTTTACTACATCCACAACCACTCATAATTATACCCATTAAAAAAATTATAAACTTTGAATATTAGAATCCCTATAGTTACTATAGAGTCAAGATTTTTTGGAAATACCAACTCAATGCATTTAAAAATTGGTGAACTCTCTAAAAAAACCTCATGTTCAGTATTAACAATTAGGTTTTATGAAAAGGAAGGTTTAATTCCGGAACCCGAAAGAACGGAAGGAAATTACCGCCTTTACGATATAGGCTATGTTGAGCGAATTAAGTTTATTTTGAATTGCCGAACTTTAAATATGAGTTTGAATGAAATTCGTCAATTACTTACCTATAAAGACAAACCTGAGAAAAATTGTTCAGATGTGAATGAATTAATTGACTTACATGTCAGTGCTATCAGAGAAAATATAATCAAGCAACAAAAGCTTATTGAACAACTATCTGATTTAAGAGGTACTTGTGATGGTTTATGTACAATTGACCAATGTGGAGTTTTAAAAAATCTAGCTTGATTATCTAGACCTATGCTTTTTTCAAAAAATCGGCACTGTTGCAAATAACCACGAATGGTAAGCTGAAGACTGTTTTAGCTAAAGGTGCAGCATATGAATCCTTTCCATGGTCGGCATTTTCAGGGCGAAATCATTCTTTGGGCTGTGCGCTGGTATTGTAAATATGGCATTAGCTATCGTGAACTGCAGGAAATGCTGGCCGAACGGGGTGTGAATGTTGATCACACGACTATTTACCGTTGGGTTCAACGTTATACGAATCTAAAAATGGGAGCCTATAGCTCCCATTTTTATTGTTAAACGTTGAATCCTATATGTTTTCCTGTTGGAAGCTCTACATCAATACGGAGCTTCCCACCCATTGCCTCAACATACTTTTTCATGGTTGAAATCTTAAGATCATTGCCACGATTTTCTATTGCTGAAAGCGATGGCTGTTTTATTCCCAAAGTTTCAGCAAGCTCTTTTTGAGAAATTTCGAGTTCTTCACGAATAAGATGAAGCTGATTTTCTAGCAGTAATTCATCTGCCATTTTTTGAATACGGGCTTGGCTCTCTGGAGAGCGGCTAGCTAACAATTCTTGCAGAGTCTTAGCCATTAGATTTATCTCCTAGGGTGGTGAGATGAAGTTGGTATTGTTCATCTGCAATATCCAGCATGTCTTTATAAAAACGCTTTTTACCGCCTTTATCAGCAATACATAGAACAATAGCCTGTCGTAAGGGATCAAATGCGAAAAAAGCTCTTAAGGGTCTACCGCGATGTTGAACACGCAGTTCTTTCATATTGGTAAATTTAGACTCATACACAGTATCTACTAAAGGACGGCCTAAACTCGGTCCCTGCTGCTGTAGAACAACCAGGGCAGCTAGGACCTTCTCTTGTGTCGATTCATCTTGCTGTTCAAGCCACTGATTAAATAGATCTGTCGTAATGACTGTCCACATACCACAACCAAAATATAGATTATAGTCTATATTTTAGGGGCATTATGTTTGTTTTGCAAATGAGAAAGGATAGGCAATAAAAAAGCCCGACATCCTGTCGGGCTTTTCCATATTTGGCGCTTAGATCTGACTCCTGTCTGATCTCACGTTCCTTGTTGTTCATCTTATTCTTTTTATCTGGAGCATCCTGCTCTCTATGTCTTCATGATAGGAAATTTCCAGTATTGCGGATAGCAGCAAAGGGCCGAGATTGGTATGAGCCAGGGCTTACAAAATAGCCTAAATTTTATCCACAAAAAATGTGGATAATTTTGGACATTGAGGCATTGATAAAATTTGAAAAACCTCAAAACTGACTATTTTTTAGTCAAATTTATTGGCAAGAAGTATCAAAACCGCTCATAAAAAAGCCGACTTGTTTCAAAATCGGCTTTTTGGTCATTTTTGGATTTTTCTGTTTTCATTAAGTGCTTGATATCTATATTAATATACAATTGTACTTCGTATAACCGCCATTATGTTAAATGAGAAAAATTAGTAGAAATAATTGACCTATTTTATATTGTGTGCAATTATATTTTGCACAATATAAGTCTAAACAAGGTAATATCAATGAGTAACCTCTATTCAACTCAAGTCAAAGCAGTCGGTGGACGTTCTGGAACAATTAGTAGTGAAGACGGTCTTTTAGAATTAAAATTGGCTCTACCTAAAGAATTAGGTGGGAAAGGTGATGCAACAAATCCTGAGCAATTATTTGCTGCTGGCTATGCAGCCTGTTTTGGGAATGCAGTGATCCATTTAACTCGTAGCAATAAAGAACATAAAATACGTGATAATGATGTAGAAGTTTTGAGTACTGTTGGAATGGTTGCTAATGGCAATGGCGGATTTGCCTTGACAGTACACTTAGATGTCACGCTTTCAGGTATTTCACAAGCTGATGCAGAGAAAATCGTGGAACAAACGCATCAAGTATGTCCTTATTCCAATGCTATTCGAGGTAATATACAGGTGTCTACCACTGTCTATACCAAATAAAAAAACTATGTCCAAGAATCAGCTTTGCTTAGATGAGCAACTATGTTTTCCTATTTATGCTGCATCTAATTTAATTGTGAAAGCTTATCGCCCTTTTCTTGCACCTCTTGGGCTCACTTATCCTCAATATTTAGTGATGTTGGTCTTGTGGGAAAAAAAATGTGTAAGTGTGGGTGATCTTGGACAAATTTTACATCTTGATAGTGGAACATTAACGCCATTATTAAAAAGAATGGAGACATCTGTTCTGATTAATCGATCTCGTGATCCTCATGATGAAAGACGAGTTCTAATCTCCTTAACAGACAAAGGGCGAGACTTATCTGCTGAGGCTGAAAATATTCCTAAAGAGCTTACCAAAAACATTGAGTTTGATAACTTAAGTCAATTACGAGATGAATTAAAAGTATTAGTCAATCTATTGTCAGAGAGAGTTTAATACCTCTTAATATCTGATAATAGAAACCGTTTACTTTTAAGAATCAATTAGTTTTCCTTAAATTAACATAATACACGTTATATTAATCTAAAAATGGGAGCCTTTAGCTCCCATTTTTACTATATTTTTTAAAGTTTTAGGCGTGTTGTACAGTGAGTTTTAAGCCTAACGCATTTACTACGCGATTAATTGTATCAAAACGTGGTGCTGAATCATGACGTAGGGCTTTGTAGAGTGCCTCACGCCCAATCCCTGCTTCTTTAGCAATTTGAGTCATGCCACGAGCTTTAGCAATAACACCAAGTGCATGGGCTAATTCAGCTGGATCATTATCTTCAAGAACCATATTAAGATACATCACAATGTCTTCTTCAGTTTTGAGTGACTCAGCCATATCAAAACTTGGTAAATCAGCGACTTTAACCATTTTAATCCTCCAATGTTTTCGATAATTTGATTGCACGATCGATGTCTTGTTGTTGAGTCGATTTATCTCCTCCACCAAGCATTACAATCACTACATCACCATGTTGGATGTAATACATTCTCCATCCAGCACCGAAGAATTCTCTCATTTCCCAAACGCCATCTTGGAGAGGTTTAATGTCTCCCCAATTTCCACGTTGAACCTTATCTAATCTACGATTCAGGCGAATACGGGTCATATTGTCTTTAATGCCATCCAACCATTCATCAAATTCTGGCAGACGTTTAATTTCAATCATGAGGATTCCTTATCTTCTCACTATATTGTATTCGATCGAATACAATATGCAAGTAATCTATACGAACATCCATTAATTTCGTATAACAACCATTATGTTAAATAGAGGGAAAATCTATTTTTAAAGTGATAAAATTATTGCAGTTATTTTAAGAATAGCTGCTTTTGATACTTGATCATCTATCCTAATTAAAAACTGTTTTTTAATAATTTGGAATATAAATAAGATTTAGTTAAAATTAACATTATTCATATAAATTAACATTATGTATTACATTTACTAATAATTTAAAATAATTAGTAGAAAAAAATTATGTTTTAATTATTTCTTTGATTATATAAGTTGAGAGTAAAAAATGATTAATACGGAATTTTCAAAGTGTATTTCTGCATGTACAAACTGTTCACTTATTTGTACTGAATGTGCAACTTCTTGTTTAAAAGAAAAAGATTTAGAGATGATGCGTGAATGTATTCAACGTTGTCTAGAATGTGCAGATATTTGTCAGTTATGTGTGCGTATGCAACAACATAACTCACCTTTCCTCAAAGAGATTTGTGAGCTTTGTGCTAAGATCTGTGAATATTGTGCGGAAGAGTGTGAAAAACATTCACATGATCATTGTAAAAAATGTGCTGAGGCTTGCCGTCAGTGTGCAGAAGAATGTCGAAAAATTGCCATGTAAAATACTTCAATAATGTTAATTATATGGCTCTAGACTAACATAATCATTCTGCTAGTCTAGAGCCTTTCCTAAAATTAACATAATACACCTTATACGAAGCCAAAAATGGGAGCTTTAAGCTCCCATTTTTAGTCTTTAATTCGCTTTTTCGCTTCGTCATAAACTATGCTATCAGCTCGTTTTCCGACGGTAATGAGCAGGATAACTACCTGATCATATTTAACTTGATAGACAAGTCGGACACCAGCTTTTAATAATTTGATTTTATAGCAACCTGCAAGATCGCCTCTAAGCATATTCTTTGGAATATGTGGCTGCTCTATGACTTTGGCTAGTTTCTTTTTAAATTGATCTCGTATAGCAACAGGGAGTTTTCCCATTCTGCTGTAAAGTCCTTGTGACGTAAAAGCTTATAAGTCATCTAATGTGACTTCCTCAAACATCTCTTTAGGATCATTAATGCGCTTACGGACAAGAGCTAATAATTCTTCATCTTCTTCCGAAAGCAAAGCTTTTTTGACAGGCAGTTTCCCAGTCGTAGCAACATACTCAAGAATACTAGTGAAGAAATCAGTAGGTGCAATACCTTGCTCTTTAAGGATTGAATAAGATTTTTCTTTAAGGGCTTCATCGATCCTGAAGTTAACAGTAGCCATCATATTTCCCAAGTATTTAATGTACTAGGAATATTGTAATGCAAATTGCATTACAAGTCGACTTCGCATAACAGCCATTATGTTAAATGGAAGGAAGCAAAATAAGTTAACATTTTGCTTCCGGCCACATTAAGCTAGAGTTTTATTTAAATAAAGCTATTTAGTAATCATTAAATTAATTAAAATCTAAATCTAACACCAGCTCCATATAACCAACCTTTCTCAGAGTTTGATTCTATTTGCCACGACGTTTCATCATTACCTTTTGAATACTCATAGGCAATGTCGATATACGGCATGATCTTTTTACTGATTTCATAGCGAGTTTCAAACCCTGCGGTTGCACTGCTTAAACCAGTTTTTTTCGCATATTTAGAGTCATCACTAAAGATAGCATCCAACTCTAAATAAGGTTGAATAATCAACTTTTGCGTAATCAGAAAATCACGTTCCGTTTCTAGGCTAAAGCCCGCATAATTGTCTTCTCCCGCATAGAGATAAGCATCAGTTTCAAAGAAATATGGCGCCATACCATGTAAGCCAATCACCGCATCAACATTTTCTTCGGTGTCTTTGCGATGATCATTGAGTTCAACTTTTTCACTACGATAACGTGCACCAATTTGTGCATCCCAAAAGTCTGAAATCATACGGCTATATAAAAGTTTGGCATCATAATGTGCATCATGCGATTCTTCTTTATCGGCATGAATTTTAATAAAAACCTTATTTTCATCTGTGCCAATACGGGTTTCAAACTCTGACTTTAAATCACCTGTGCCATCTTCATTGACAAGCCACTTATTGTCCACTGTCGTAATCGCATAAATTTGCGCACCGTGTTCTGAGCGATGATCATAATGCGAACTCTGCTGAGCATTCGCATCTGGTACATGATGTGAATGATTAACCGTAGATGTTGCCTGATGTTGTGCCTGATTCATTTGGCTATGGTTCATTTGAGAGCGATCCATTTGCATCGGCTGATTTTGACTAGAAGATGTAGCAACTGTCATTTTTTCAGGCGCACTATGATCTTCACCATTATGTGCCAAACTCACTGCACTGACCATCAACAAAGAGCTTGCTAAAACAGTTTTAGAAAAAAGATTAATGGTGCGCATGTTGATCTCCTTTCTGTACTTTTTGATCTTGCTGTTTCTCTGTTGATTTGTGATGCATTGGCTGATGACCTGCATGTTGATGGTTCATCGGTGCTGAATGTGCAGCATGATTCATTTTCCCCATCATCTGCATGTGTTGTGCATGCTCTTGTGGAGAATGCTGTGAATGATCCATCTCAGACATCGCTTGATGATTCATTGATGGTACATTTTTTCCATCAGTCTGAGCAGTTGAATGATGCCCTTCGTGCGCCAAACTTAAGCTTGTTAAACTCAATACCGCAACAGAAAAAAACGCTTTAAATACAAAATTAGTGATGTGCATGTCCAGCTCCTTTTTGCTCAGTTACTTGGTGAGTTTGAGTCGAATTTGTACCTTGAATTGGCGTTGTAGACACTTGTTCATCGCTAACATTTGCCACGATCAACTTGTTCATCATTCCTGCACTCATGTGATACAACAAATGACAATGGATTGCCCATTCGCCCAACTCATCCGCAGTTAATAAAGCAGTCACTGTTTTACCCGGTGGTACAATCAATGTGTGTTTATTCGGCATATCTACCGACTCTTGACCATTCTCCAACTGCATAAACATGCCATGTAAATGCATGGGGTGCGCCATCATACTGTCATTAATAAATTTGATACGGATACGCTCGCCATACTTCACTTTTAATGGCTCAGCATCGCTGAATTTTTTACCGTTAATCGTCCAAATATAACGCTCCATAGTACCGCCCAAACGCACTACTAATTCACTGCTAGCTTCACGAGTATCTTTTTGCGGTTCTAAAGATTTTAAATCACTATATTGCAAGGCTTTATTGCCCGCAGGTGTAGATGCATTTGCCCAACCATAAACCACTTGATCATTTTCTTGTGGTTTTGCTGTGCCATGCTGTGAATGATCCATTTTCGAGTGATCCATGCCTTGCATATCGCCATGGTTCATTTTTGAATGATCCATTTTCGAGTGATCCATGCCTTGCATATCGCCATGGTTCATTTTTGAATGATCCATTTTCGAGTGATCCATGCCTTGCATATTGCCGTGGTTCATTTTCGAATGATCCATTCCTGCATGATCACCGCCACCATGTCCCATATCTTCCATGGTCAAAAGTGAGCGTGGACGTGGTGCAGGCATATGAATGCCATGTGTCATAGGATTTAATTCATTGTGCAGTGTACCAATCGCATAGCCTGCACGGTCAATTGACTCAGCTTCAATTTGATAATGTCCGCCTTTTGGCTCCACAATCACATCATAAGTTTCAGCTGTGCCAATACGAAACTCATCCACAGCAACAGGTTTTACAGGCTGACCATCAGCACTGACCACAGTCATTTTCAAGTTAGGAATACGGACATCGTAGAAAGACATCGCAGATGCATTCACAAAACGTAGGCGAATTTTTTCATTCGGTTTAAACATTCCTGTCCAATTTTGTTCAGGTGTTTTGCCATTAATGAGGAAGGTATAACCTGTAACATCCGACATGTCGGTTTTTAGCATACGCATCTGATTCCACATTTTGCGGTCAGACCATGTCGCTTTTATGCCATCACGTTTAACCTGCTTCCAAACATCACCCAAGGTTTCACGCTGATTTTGATAATATTCAGCTGAAATTTTAAGATCTTTCTGAATTTGATCACTGGTTTTTTCATGAAAATCTGACAACATCACCACATAGTCACGTTCAGCTTTTTCATGTGCTGCCAATGGTGTTTTACCTTTTGGATAAATCACAAAAGAACCATATAAGCCGTCCTGTTCCTGTCCTTTAGAATGAGCGTGATACCAATAAGTCCCGCTTTGGCGAATCTTGAATTTATAAACATACTCGCTTTGAGGCTTAATACCGTTAAAACCATTAAATCCCGGTACACCATCCATAATGCCCGGCAACAACAGTCCGTGCCAATGAATAGAAGAATCTTGGTTTTTTAAATTATTTTTCACGCGAATGATGGCTTCATCACCCTCTTCAAACTCAAGCAAAGGCGCAGGAAATTGACCATTTACGGTAATGCGCTTTACAGGCTTTCCAGTTGGGCTGACCACTGCTTCATCAATAACAAGCTGATATTCACGCACTTCGGCAAAAACCAAAGGCGACGATGCAAAACAAATACCTGCTAATAGGTACGAACTAATTTTATGAGACATAACTTAACCTTAATTTTGAAAAATAAATAAATTTTAAAAAAATTGGTTAAGTTTTAGGAGGACGTGAAATTTCTTGCCAATACCCATTTAGATATTGGTTGAGGTAATAAAAATTAGGCTGATCTATAGAATAGAAGGTATCTAGGGGATCTAGCGAGCTTTGCAAAGAATGAAGACATGAGATCTGTGTCTGGCAGGATAAGCTAGAACATTCCTGACACTTTTTGTGATCTATATTCTGATTAAGAGCTAAATGATTATGGCAATCGGTATTAGTCTGTACTTCGTGATTAATACCATGTTGAGTGACTTGCTGTGCTTGCTCTAAACAATGATCTTGGCTCATTTCAGTTTGCATATTGATATGCATTATCTTTACTGATGCAACAGACACACTACTCCATCCTATGGCAAAAACCATAAGAAAACAAAACCAAAGTTTTTTGGAGAGATGAGTCAACACGAATGCTATCTAGGAATAGAATTTAATCCAAAATATCTTAACGGAATTTCAAATATTTACAACTCAATATAATTTAGTAGTTTCTCTAAAATTAACATAATACACCTTATACGAAATACTTGATATTTATCATTAAATTTCAGTATATTAGATCAAGCCGTTGTGGGGCATAGGGTACCAGAGCGGCTTTTTATTGATTATTTATGTTCCACGCTTAAAATTCGAACAATGTTTCATGATTTTTATAAGTTAAACTAAATTTAGTTGCCAATCCCAATAAGCTATTCACTAACTTGTAAATATCGGTATACCGCCTGACGACTAATCCCAAAAGCTTTTCCTAATGCCATTTTTGATGGATACTTCCCTTCCCTCCATGCTTGTCGTAAAGCTTCAGCTTGGTCAGGCTTTAGTTTATGCACCCGACCTTTGTACTTCCCCTGAGCAGAGGCGAGTTTTATTCCTTCCTTTTGCCGCTCTAAAATGATCTCACGTTCGAACTGTGCAAAAGCACCCATCAATTGCAGCATCAAATTATCCATCGGGGTGGATTCGGCCGTAAAAGTAATATTTTCTTTTACAAACTGGATGGCAATCCCTCGTTTGACCAGTTTATCTACTTCAGTGACCAAATCTTTCAGGCTTCGCGCAAAACGATCCATGGAATGTACAATCACCCTGTCCCCTTCCCGGACATAGTTCAACATTTCCTGAAATTTAGGTCGGTCAGTATTTTTACCTGAAGCACGGTCAACAAAAATCCGGTCGACTTCAATTCCCTCAAGTTGACGTCCAGTGTTTTGCTCGACAGAACTTACCCGGATATACCCTACTTTTTGGCCTTTCAATTTTTCAGGCACTGTTGCAAATAGGCTGACATGATAAGCTAAATATCTTATTTATTTCGAGATACAGCAGATGAATCCCTTCCACGGTCGGCACTTTCAAGGTGAAATCATTCTTTGGGCTGTTCGTTGGTATT
>NZ_VPDG01000023.1:0-36631 GCF_013417805.1 Acinetobacter sp. YH12226
ACTTCTTCGCCAAGCTCAAGCAGTATCGAGGTATTGCTACGCGCTATGATAAATTGGCTCAAAACTTCCTGTCAGCAATCTACCTTGCTTCAATCATGATATGGCTTAATTGATGACACGCCCTAGATAAAAACTCCCCCTTTTTTTAAGAGGGGGAGTTCATAAGCTTAGGAAAGATCTTCCTTCAACTATTCTATTTTTTCTTTTCTGAAAAACTTGAGTTTCCACTCACTGGCAATCACCCCAAGTACCACCATCAATCCGCCTAGAAGTGCCAGCGCAGGCAAACGTTCTCCCGCCATACGTCCAAATAAACTTGCCCAGATCGGTTCACCGGCATAAATGATCGCAGCTTGAGAAGGATCTACCATTTCCTGCGCCCAGTTCATCACTAGCTGAATACAGGCACTGGCAATACCGAGACCGACCAAAATACCTGCCAGATGCCAATGGAAGTCAGGTAACTGTGATTCACCCAGCATCGGTGCAATCAGAAAACAAAATAACGAGGCAAAAATGAGTTGTAGCACGGTGACACGCCGAGTATTCACCTTCGGAGCAAAATGACTGATAAAAATAATCTCAAGCGCAATGGCAATCGAGCCGAGCAAAGTCAAAGCCTGACCAAAATTCAGCTGAATGGCACCAAAGCCATTACCGGTTAAAAAGACCAAGCCAAGAAAGGCAAACAGGGCACCGACCCAGGTCATAAAATGTGGTTTCTTACGAAATAGCAGCCACAGCATTAGAGGCACTAAGGGAACATATAGCGCAGTCAAAAAGGCCGATTCACTGCTACTAATCGTTTGCAAGCCCACCGTTTGTGTTCCATAACCGATCGCAATCACAGCCCCAATGATGGCACCCGCTGCCACTTCTTTAAGCGTCAGGCCTTTCAAGTGCTTCAGCGACAGCAGAGTTACGGCAATTGCCGCTGCTGCAAAGCGTAATCCGACAAAGATCACCGGACTACTGAAATTCAGGCCATATTGTACAGTGATAAAGCTGCCACCCCAGATGATGGTAATCAGGATCAGAGCAAGTTGAGGAACTTTAGTTCTCCAGATAGAGGGAGTTTGGGAAACGGATGTTGACATGGGAGAGAGGATCAAAAAAATTGAACAATAAAAAAAGAGGTCCACAGACCTCTTTTTCAGCAGATGCTATTATAGCGCTTCTTGTTCATCCAGCAATAATTGTGCTTCACGCAGATTTAAAGTGCCTTCATAGATCGCACGACCGGTAATCGCACCTAAAATGCCAGGCTGATCTTTCAGATTACGCACGTCATCCATATTGGTTACGCCACCTGAAGCAATCACAGGCAGACCTGAATATTGTGCCAGATGTACGGTTTGCTCGATGTTGACACCCTGCATCATGCCATCACGGGCAATATCGGTATAAACAATACTAGACACGCCAGCATCCGCAAAACGTTTTGCCAGATCAGTCGCTTTTACATCAGTCACATTCGCCCAGCCATCCGTTGCTACCATGCCGTTCATGGCATCGATACCCACAATAATATGGCCTGCAAATTTTTTGCATGCTTCTTCCACAAATTCAGGATTTTGCACTGCTTTTGTACCAATAATCACAAAAGATACACCTGCTTCCAGATAATGCTCGATAGTTTCCAGTGAGCGGATTCCGCCACCAATCTGGATAGGCAATTCTGGCTGTGATTTGGCAATGGCTTCTACCACTGGCTTATGAATCGGTGTACCTGCGAAAGCACCATTTAAATCTACTAAATGCAAGCGGCGAGCGCCTTCATTTACCCAATGCTGTGCTGTTGCCACCGGATCGTCAGAAAATACGGTATCGTCTTCCATACGACCTTGTTTTAAACGGACACATTTGCCATCTTTCAGGTCAATTGCAGGGATGATCAGCATGCTTTCGCTCCTTGCTTAATCTTTAGAATGAATTTCAGTGAGTTCATCTTAGCAAATAAAGTCGAAATTTCTAACTCTTAAACGGTATGAAAAAAGAAAACCTGTCTGAAGATATGCTGGAGTGACAGGATTTTATTCTTCAATTTTTTTATTCTTTGCAATACTCCTGATGGAGTCTGATATCAAAATAATATTTCGCTAGAAAACTGATCTTCTGTTTGTTCAAATTTTTGAATGCGGGCGAATTTTCAATTTTAGTGAAGTATTGGGAACTTCCTTGGGTCCCAAGCCACGGTGCAGCAATTCTTCAAAGACCAGTAAAGGTGCATAGGCATCTGCAGCCGCATATTCAATCTGTGCCTGACTGAGATGTTTTTTCGCCCAGTTCGATGTCGTAACCCGTTTCGATTTAGGAAAATTCACCTGAAATAGCAAAGCCATCGCATTTTTTAATCCAAGAGGATTTTTAATGCCGAACGCACCAAAGCACTTTGACAGTTCAATCACACTGTTCAGCTCAATGCCTCTTTTACGGAAAAGATGCGCATCATTTTTCAGGCCAAAACCAACTTTAATCTGGTCTCGATTGGCAAAAATCGGTTTCAGAAAATCCCAAATGGCAGCATTCATCTGAAACAGGTAGGCCTTTTCTAGAGTGGCCAGCTGAATCAGATGCGGACCAGTGGACACTTCACCAACCTTGAAGGTCGGTTTAGACTCAGTGTCCAGACCAAAGACTGCGATCTGCCCAAGTTCTTCGCGTAGAGCTTCACATTGCTGAATGCTGTTAATCACCACAATATTTTCAGGCGCGATATTTTGAAAAGGTGGAAAATTTGCTATTGCCTCTTTACTCGGCAGAATATCGTTAAGCTGGGTATCCATGATTAAAGCATCTTCCATTGATGAATATTCAGGTTGAATAGAGCATACCTTAGAGAAGGAAGCTTGGATGTGAATTATTTTTCAAAAATAAACTTTTAAGCTGTAGCCCATAAAAAAGCCCGCATGATGCGAGCTTTTTGAATGTATTGGATTAGATATTCCAATCCACAAAGTTTTTTAGCAATTGAAGGCCTGCAGTATGGCTCTTTTCCGGATGGAACTGGGTCGCAAACAGGTTGTCTTTATGCAGGGCAGTACAGAAATCAATACCATAGTTACAGGTCGCTGCCACGATGCTTGGATCTTGTGGTTCCACATAGTAACTGTGCACGAAATAGAAACGTGCATCCTGAGCAATGTCTTTCCACATTGGATGGCTTGGATCGGCCTGATGTACCTGGTTCCAGCCCATATGCGGTACTTTTAAACCTGCCATTTCCGGGAAGTGTTTGACTTCACCGGCAAAAATGCCCAGTGCATCCGCACCGCCATTTTCTTCGGAACGTTGCATCAGGGCCTGCATACCGACACAGATGGCCAATACCGGTTTGTTGAACACGGCATTACGTACGACTTCATCAATTCCAGCTTCATGCATGCCTTGCATACAGTCACGCATTGCACCTACACCCGGAAAAACGATTTTGTCGGCTTGGGCGATCAGTTTTGGATCATTGGTTACATCTACCGTTGCACCGACGTGTTCAAGTGCTTTGGCTGCTGAGTGTAGGTTTCCCATGCCATAGTCAAGAAGGGCAATACGGGTCATTACAAGGTACCTTTGGTTGAAGCAACAGTATTCGCAGCACGTGGATCAACTTCACATGCCATACGCAGTGCACGCGCAAATGCTTTAAATACGCTTTCGATCTGGTGATGGCTGTTTTTGCCTTTCAGGTTGTCGATATGTACCGTCATCAAGGAGTGGTTTACAAAGCCCTGGAAAAACTCAGAGAATAAATCCACATCAAAACGGCCGATCATGGCACGGGTAAATGGAATATCCATAAACAGACCCGGACGGCCAGACAGATCTACCACGACACGGCTTAAAGACTCATCGAGTGGCGCATAGAAATGACCATAGCGTTTCAGGCCTTTTTTATCGCCTAATGCCTGTGCAAATGCCTGACCCAGCGTAATACCGCAGTCTTCCACAGTATGATGGTCATCGATTTCCAGATCGCCATCACAATGAATATCAATATCAAACAGGCCATGACGCTTGATTTGATCAATCATATGATCTAAAAAGGGAATACCCGTGTTTAAGGTGCCTTGACCAGTACCGTCGAGATTCAAACGAACTCGAATTTTGGTTTCGTTGGTATTTCTTACCACTTCACTGATACGATCTGTCATAGACACGTTCCTCAAATACGTCAAAATGATTGATGTAGAAAATATTTTCGCCGTGACGAAGTCACCGCATATTAGATTGCTCAGGAGGGTTTATCAATGCCTATCACCGTACATGCTTATACTTCTTTAGAAAATGACGAAGTGCGCAGCCAGCTTGAGCGACTGTATGACACGAGCCCGGAATTTAGCGACGGGGCAGATGCCATGGAACAACTAGAGCAAAACCTTGCACAGTATACCTCAGTTTATAGCGCAGAATTTAATAGCAAAATTATTGGGGCAATCTGGTGCACTGGACAGGGCGAAAGCCGCATTCTGGAAAATATCGTGGTACATCCGGCCAATCGCGGTCGTGGTGTGGCAGAAAGGCTGGTCAGCGAAGTCTGCCGCATGGAAGAAGAAAAAGGCGTGAAAAATTTCGTCCCAGGCTGTGGGGCCATTCATCGTTGTCTCGCCAATCTGGAAAAAATCTGAAGATAGAGCAATATCAAGCAGTCATTAGGCTGCTTTTTTATGTAAATAAGCGCTTAAATCTGTTTTATTGCTGAGGTCTTTGGTAAACACTGTTCGATTTATGACTCAAATTGATGCGAGTTGATGGAAAAGTAAACATTTGATGAAAATTATTCTCTCTGCTCTTGACGATTTACAGCTGAAACTGTTTAATACGCGACATCGGCGTGATAGCTCAGTAGGTAGAGCAACGGATTGAAAATCCGTGTGTCCCCAGTTCGATCCTGGGTCTCGCCACCATATTTTAAAACGATTTCAAAGTTTTCAATCCCTGATCCCATCAGGGATTTTTTTTAGGCCAAAAATCAGCCACTCAAATATTTTTTTCATAATTTTGATTGACTAATGAGGCCAGATACGGCTTAATACACCGCATCGGCGTGATAGCTCAGTAGGTAGAGCAACGGATTGAAAATCCGTGTGTCCCCAGTTCGATCCTGGGTCTCGCCACCATATTCAAAAAATCCTCAAACTTGGTTTGGGGATTTTTTTTGCCTGCACCAAAGCCAGATCAACATTATTCTTTTCTATTTTTCAGTTGTGTCAACTTCTTCTTTTTCGACGTTTCCTGCTTTTTCTTCCTGATTGACCGTTTATCAAACTTAACAATAGACACGGGCATTATTTGTAAGATTTAGCTTTGACGCTTTCCCTTTTCCAAACGAGGGTGAAAATGATGAATCTCCTAACACCAATTAAACTCGGCTTTCTTACGGCCTGTACTGCTTTTAGCCTACCGATATTAAGCCATGCTGCGCCTGCTGCTGATTCTGTAGTCTTACCGACTCTGACCGTCATGGCGGAACCGGAACTGCGCGCCGTGACTGAAAAAATGTTGCCTTATCAGGAACAGAACAGCCAGCGCAAAGCCCTGCAAATGCGCCTGATAAAAATTGAACGTGAAATTCAGGCCTATAGCGTGGATGGTGATGTGGTCGCGAATATTGATGTGATGCGTGCACCTGCCGACCCTGATCTGGATAGCCTGCCTGTGGTGTTCCGTGAATATGTATTGGCCATCGCACAGGGCTTGCAGTCTTCAGACCCAAGAAATGGGGTGTATGTATTGCTGCAACCTTTTGGAATTAACCGCGATGCCACCAATGTGAATATTGTTCGGGAACAATTCGATCCGAACCGGCTGAATCTGAGCCTGCCATTTAATTCCCCATAATGTATGCCTGTCGGTCTAGATAACTTTGTTAGACGAGCTTATTAAAGCTGTCATGCAACGAGATCGACAAAATAGGGTACTGGAAAGGGTGGCTTTGTGAGAGGAGCAATTTCTGTCTAAGCTAGACATATTATTGGAAAAATCAAATGCCTTGAATTGTGTTTAAAAAATAAGCATAGTGGATGTAAATCAACAAGATCTGACTGACAGAGCTGGAGCGTATACATGCCGCGTGTTTTTATGATTGTAGCCGCTGTGACACTGGCAATTTTTATTGGGCTGTTTTATCAGAATTCGGTTCAGCAAAAACATCAGGCTGAGCTGCTCGAATATGAAACCGTGCTCGAAGAAAAAACCGAGAGCATTGCGCAGCAGGCACAGGACTGGTCTAAACCGATTCAGATTGAACTTGAAGATGACCGTCTGGATGGTGACTATGCCATCATGGCTGAGTTTATGCTGGGGCAATTGCGCGATAGTGCCGAGGAACGCAATCAGTATCTACGCGACTTAAAAGCCGCCAACTGGCAGAATTTTCTGAATATCGACCGCTTGGCCAAGGATCAGGCACAAGGCTATAAAGAAACTGAAGCCATGCTCAAGCAAGTCCATCAGATTGTGAACAGCTATCAGCAGAAAATCCAGCAGCGCGATGCCGAGCTGATCGACAAGGCACAACAACTGGATATTAAAAACCGTTATCGCCAGCAACTGAGCCTGACCCTGAAAGACAGTCAGCAAAATAGTAATGCACATGTCATTTTTGAAATTGAAAAACAGACGCTGGCCAAGGCTGATGCCTTATTTGCAGTACTGAAAAAGCATAAATGGCAAAAGAAAAATAACACCTTTATGTTCTATGACGATAAAGCCGTGCAAGAATTTAATGCGCTGTATAAAGAAATGCTGCACTTGAATAAACAGATGGAACGAGTGGCAACTGCCAATCAGAAAGCGGTTGAAAACAAGTTGTAGCATGACCTAGATGACAGGATTGCCATAGGACTGTCATCTGCTGTTCAAACTCGCTTGCTAAATTGAAGGGGTCGCACAGATCACGACATAACATTCAAGCAGGTGAGTCATGCAAACAATTCAGGTTTTTGCTGATATTCAGCAGGTGTACGGTGAGTTTGTCGCAAATAAAACAGATCCAAAATTAGAAAGGATGAATAACGGGGACAAGAACCGGTTGTTCTTGAATCAATATTTCACGCTGATCGAGGACTGGCACTATACCGAACAGATTGTGATTCAGTTCAATCAGCAGTATTTCAGTCTGGATCTGGGGAGCGCACCGGATTTTATGGATCAGGATAAATATATCAACTGGCTAAAGTCGGAACTGCTGCATTAATCGAATCGTCATATTCCTCGTTGATAGATAACCGAGCTGTCTCAAGAGAGGCAGCTTTTTTATTTTGATAGAAAACTGGTATTGATCTTGCTGTTGCATCGGCACAGCGCGAACAGGTGCTGATTCCAATTCCGATTTGAACAGGCTATGCTGAATTAATTACCGCTGCCAAAAGAATGACAGGCGGAGCATGGATGATATGGAGGGCAAAAAATTATGCAACAGTTGAGATGTTATAAGGAACTTCCAGTCTGGACCCAGCAGAGTATTCCTCAGGGCTTCAAGAATCAGCACAATACCAAAGCGGGTACCTGGGCGAAATTGACAGTATTAAAAGGTGAGCTGCATTTTGCCATGCTGGAAGAATCTGGTGCAGTGCAATCCGAGCATGTGTTTACACCAGAGCAGCAACCGCCATTTATTGAGCCTGAGGCTTGGCACAAAATTGTCTCTGCCAGTGAAGATGTCGAATGCCAGCTGCGTTTTTACTGCCGGCCTGAGGATTACTTCATCAAGAAATATCAGTTGAATCCTACCCATTCTGAAGTACTGGCCGCCATGCCCTATTTAAAAGGTGGCCGTGCGCTGGACGTCGGCTGCGGTACAGGGCGTAATGCGCTTTATTTAAGTCAGAACGGCTTTAATGTCCATGCCTGGGATGTTAACGAAAACAGTTTGCAGACTTTAAGACAGATTGTGCAGACCGAGCAGATTGATCACATACAGATCCAGCGCCGCGATCTCAACACGGATACCAGCATTGTAGGTCAATATGACTTTATCTACTGTACCGTGGTGATGATGTTCCTTGAGGCGAAAACCATTCCACCGCTCATTGCACAGATGCAGCAGGCGACTGTGCCGGGTGGCTATAACCTGATTGTCTGTGCCATGGATACGCCAGATATTCCGGCACAAGCCGATTTTCCATTTGCTTTTCAGCCGGGGGAGTTGCGAGGGTATTATGAGGGCTGGAATATCGTGAAATACAATGAAGATATCGGTGAGCTGTATCGTGTCGATGAGCAGGGCCAGCGGATTAAACAGCACTTTGCCACGATGCTGGCGCAGAAGGCTGAATAGAAGATTAAGTCTTTTAATTCCTGAAAATAAATTAAATCATCCAAAACAAAAAAAGATGTCAGGCTGACATCTTTTTTTATGCTTTTAAAAAGCTTAAGCCGCTTTTTTAAACCAAGAGAACCAGCCTTTTTTCTCAGCTTTTACTTCTGCTTTTTCAGCAGCCGCGTCTTTGGTTTCTACTGCCTCAGTTTTCGCAGCTTCAACGTGTTGTTCTGCTGTAGATTGAGCTGTTTCTACTTGAGTCGTCGCTTCTGTTTTTACTGCTTCAGCTTTAGTTTCAGTCGCTTGTTGAGTTGCAGCAACAGTCGCTTGAGTCGCTTCAACTTTCGCTTGTACAGGTGCAGCAGCTTCTTTGGCAATAGTTTGGGTTGTTTTAGTTACAACAGTTGCTGGCGCAACTTGAGCTTCAGTTGCCATTGCAGATGCAGAAGTCGCTACGATTGCAGTTGCGATCATTGTTTTAAGCATGTTCATATAAACCCTTTTAAGGAAATAGAAAAAAAAGAGGCTTGATCATACGCATATAAAATTTAAGTAATTCATAAATAAGTTTTAAATGATTGAGAAATAAACCAATTTTACAAATAAATAACATTTATAAAAATTAAACATAATTTGGCTATAGAGGTGTTCTGATGGAAAAATAAACTAACTACCATTACTATAATCATTTAAATACATATTTTATAATTTGGGGTCTTTTTTGGATATTACGGAAAGTTTAAAAGAAATAATTAAAGAAAGTCCAACAGCTCCATTTCTTTTTATAGGCTCAGGATTCTCAAGACGTTATCTAGGCTTAGAAGATTGGAAAGGTTTACTAAGTCGATTTGGATCGAATTTACCTTCAGGATTTATCCGTTATATCAGTGAAAGTAACGGTGATCTAGCATTGGCAGCGGAAAAAATGGCAGAGCCATATTCTGATTATTGGTGGTCACTACCTGATTCACACATAATATCTAGTCAGGCGGATTGGTATGCTCATATATCTTCTCCATTAAGATATGATATTTGTAATTATCTAAAATCATTAGATATTCATAAGAAAGAACTACTAGATGAATTAAATATTCTTACATCAAAGAAAACGATTATTGATGGAATTATTACGACAAATTGGGATTTACTTTTAGAGCATCTCTTTGAAGAAGAAAATTATAAAGTTTATGTAGGTCAAGGAAATTTGCTGTTTTCAAATCCTCAAAAAATAGCTGAAATTTATAAAATTCATGGATGTTGTACAGATCCAAAATCACTAGTTTTAACAAAAAATGATTATGAGGATTTTCATAAAAAGAATAGATATTTAGCAGCAAAGCTTCTCTCAATATTTTTAGAACATCCAATTATATTCATTGGTTATTCTATGAATGATGAAAATATAAGATCTATTTTATGTTCTATCTCAGAAATGATGTCAAATGATGAACATAGAGCTAAATTAGCAAATAATCTGATTTTTATTAGTTGGGAAAAGGGAGGAGAGGATTCTATTTCTAAAACACACTTTAGTTTTGTAGATAATATAAGTATTCCTATAACAGAAATTAGAACTGATAATTTTTCGAAAGTTTATTTAGCTCTACAAGGTAATGAACGTCAAATCCCTGCTTATATATTGCGTATTTTTAGAGAGCAATTTTATGAAATAGTTCAAGGTGCGGCACCAGATAAAAAATTATACTGTGCTACAAATGTTGAAGAAATCATGCAGGGAACAAATAAAATTGAGTTTGTTGCAGGTTTTGGTGTTGCTCAACAAGGATATAGTGAAGTTGGCTTAAAAGGTGTTAATTTCAAAATGATTCTATCGGATGCTATATATGGAGATATTGAGTTTGATAGAGCACAAATTTTAAATAATACACTTCCAGATATTTGCAAGTCAGCAGTTTATGTACCTATTCAAAGATTTATTAAAGCTGACCCAAATTATAAGCCTTTTAAAAATGCGCCTGAGAATTTTAAAAATTTATTTAATTTTAATGAAAGAACATTTATTTCTAAGATAGCTAATGGCTATAGAAAATCATATAGAGCGAAGAACCTTTCTTCATTAAGTATTCTTGAATTAATTAAAAATACTCAGTTTAGCGATTCAATTCGTGCTGACTATTTAGGTCAATATATTGTTGATAATAGCTCAGAGGAGAATCTAAGAATTTTATTAGATTATCTAAAAGAAAAATTCGAAGAAAGCTGGAATAATTCTAACTATAAGCGTTTAGTTTGTATTTATGATTGCTTAGTCAATAAAAAAGAAACCCCGCATTAAGCGGGGTTTCTTTTTATCTCGGTATTTAAGAATTAAACACGTTCGATAATGGTCGCAATACCTTGACCTAGGCCGATACACATCGTCGCAAGACCGATTTGCGTATCTTGCTGTTCCATTACGTTCAGCAATGTTGTTGTGATACGCGCACCAGAACAACCCAATGGGTGACCCAATGCAATCGCGCCACCGTTATGGTTCACGATGTCTTGCTTGTCATAAATGCCTAAGCCTTTAAGAACAGACAGACCTTGTGCAGCAAATGCTTCGTTCAATTCAAAAGTCTGAATATCAGCAATTGACAGGCCAGCACGTTTCAACGCTTTTTGCGTTGCTGGAACCGGACCATAACCCATGATCGCCGCATCACAGCCTGCAACCGCCATAGAGCGAATTACAGCACGTGGCTTAAGACCTAAAGCTTGAGCACGTTCAGCAGACATTAGCAACATTGCAGAAGCACCATCAGACAATGCTGAAGAAGTCGCTGCAGTTACTGTACCGCCTTTCGGATCGAATACTGGACGCAAAGATTTGAACGATTCAAGGTTCGCATCTGGACGGATCACTTCATCGATATCACACAGGATTTTGTAGCCATCTGCATTATGACCTTCAATGCCGACGATCTCATTCTGGAACAGACCGTTTTCAGTCGCAGCCCAGGCACGGCGATGTGATTCCACACCAAACGCATCCTGTTCTTCACGGCTAATGCCGTTCATACGACCCAGCATTTCAGCAGTCAGACCCATCATGTTCGACGCTTTAGCATAATGCTTAGACGCTTCAGGGTTCAGGTCGATGCCGTGCATCATTCCCACATGGCCCATGTGCTCAACACCACCGATGATGAAGATATCACCTTGGTTCGTTGCAATTTGCGCAGCCGCAGTGTGAATCGCCTGCATAGACGAGCCACAAAGACGGTTCACCGTTTGACCTGCAACAGTCTTCGGCAGGTCTGCCAGTAATGCGATATTACGGGCAATGTTCATACCTTGTTCTAGGGTTTGGTTCACACAGCCCCAGATTACGTCTTCAACTTCATGCGGGTCGAATTCGTTACGTACCAATAGGGCACGGACAAGCTCAGCAGACATCGAATCGGCACGTACATTGCGGAACATACCGTTTTTGGTTTTACCCATTGCTGAACGTACGCCATCAACGATGACAACGTCACGTGGATTTAAAGTAGCCATTCACGTTGCTCCTTAACCGTAGAATTTTTTGTTGTTAGCAGCCATTTCGCGCAACATTTCTGGCGCTTCATAAGCTTTACCAAGGTGCGCATACTTATTGCAAAGCGCAACATACTCAGCTACACCGGTTTGATCGATGTAACGGCATGGACCACCACGGAATGGAGGGAAACCAACACCCATGATCATGGCCATATCTGCTTCAGCAGCAGTGGCTACAATGTTGTCTTCCAGGCAACGAACAGTTTCGTTACAGAAAGCCAGCATCATGCGATCAATGATTTCCTGAGCGTCAAATTCACGTTTTTCCGCAGTTGCAACAGAGGCCACAAGCTCATACGCAGTTGGATCAACCACTTTGGCTTTTTTGCCTTTACGGTCAAGTTCATACTTGTAGAAACCAACGTCGTTCTTTTGCCCCAGACGTTTGTTTTCGTACATGACTTGGATCGAGCCTTTGTAGTCAGGCTTCATGCGATCCGGGAAGCCTTCAGCCATCACTTCTGCACCGTGAACGCCAGTGTCGATACCGACCACGTCCATCAGGTAAGCAGGGCCCATAGGCCAGCCGAATTTTTCCATCACTTTATCGATTTGCTGGAAGTCAGCGCCATCTTTAAGCAACAGGTCAAATGCGCCGAAGTAAGGGAACAATACGCGGTTCACCAGGAAGCCCGGGCAGTCATTGACCACGATTGGTGTTTTACCCATCTTCTGAGCCAGAACGACTGTGGTTGCAATCGCTTCGTCAGAAGTCTTCGCACCACGAATCACTTCAACCAGTGGCATCATGTGTACCGGGTTAAAGAAGTGCATGCCCACGAAGTTTTCAGGACGTTCCAGATTTTCAGCCAGACGCGTGATTGAAATCGTAGAAGTGTTAGATGCAATGATCGTGTTTTCACGAACTTTCGCTTCAGTTTCTTTCAGTACGATGCCTTTAACTTTTGGATTTTCAGTCACGGCTTCGATCACGATGTCCACTTCTTTAAACTCGTCATAGCTTAAAGTTGGACGGATGCGCGCAAGAGTTTCACCCATTTGAGCAGGCTTCATCTTCTTACGTTCAACTTGTTTGGTCAGTAAACCATTGGCTTCTTTCATACCCAAAGCAAGTTGCTGGTTACCGATGTCTTTCATGATGATCGGTGTGCCTTTGCTTGCCGCCTGGTAAGCAATACCACCACCCATGATACCCGCGCCTAAAACAGCCGCCTGGTTCACTGGATGCGCACCTTTTTCATAGCGCTTCGAGGTTTTTTTCACGATCTGGTCGTTCAGGAACAAACCGATCAAGGCACCTGCCTGAGGTGTTACCGCAGCTTTGGCAAAGCCTTCAGCTTCAGCTTTCAGCGCGTCATCACGATGCAGGCTCGCACCCGCTTGAAGAGAATCAAGCAGTAATTTTGGTGCAGGGTATTGAGCTGGATTAGCTTTTGCCAGAACCATGCCTTTCGATGAGTTAAACGCCATCATCTGTTCGATCGGGCTGAGTTTAACTGGATCGAGTTTTTCCTGACGCTTGGTTTTCCAGTCTAAACGGCCATGAATCGCCTGTTTTACCAGATCAAGTGCAGCATCTTGTAGCTTGTCAGCAGGAACGACAGCATCGACTGCGCCGTCTTTCAGTGCAGCAGCTGGCTTCTTAGGATTGGCCATTGCCATCCATTCTACCGCGTTGTCGATACCGATTAGACGGCTTAAACGCACTGTACCACCGAAGCCCGGGAAGATACCCAGCTTGATTTCAGGTAGGCCCACTTGTGCCTGTTCTGACATGACACGGTAGTCACACACCAGGCACATTTCGAAACCGCCACCCAGTGCCATGCCATTAATGGCAGCCACTTTAGGAATGTCGAGGTCTTCGAAGCTGTTAAAAATTTCATGTACTGGCATTGCCCAGTCAACAATCGCTTGTTCACCCTGAGCAAAGTTGTCGCCGAATTCAGTGATATCAGCACCTACAATAAATGTAGATTTGCCTGAAGTCACAATCAGACCTTGAATATCGGCATGGGAGACGGCTTCGATAGCAGCCTTGAAATCTTCAATCGTTGCACGGTTGAATTTGTTAACGGACTCACCTTGTAAGTCAAAGCGGAATTCTGCAATCCCGTCCTCAAGCATTTGGACGGTAATGGCATTGCCAGCGTGGATCATGCCCTGATCTCCTTTATTTTGGAGGACTTCTAAGTTGATGTTGTGAAGCAAGTGCGCATGTCCCGCGCACTTTTTGACTTCGCTAATCTTACGATAACTATATCCAAAAAGAACATAACAAGTTGTATCAAGCCGTGACGCAATGGTCATCAATTTCTGCCGGATTGGTTCGAACCGCTATGACTTTTCCTTTCAGTTTTCTAAAAGCAGATGAACCAAAGATTTTGTTTCAATTCATTATTTTTTATCAATCAGCCTGATAGATATGGAGCAGGGTGACTGATTTTCAAGGTTCATTTCTAGCGGAGTTTTGTCAATTCAGTCAATTTCTGTCCTTGAATGTGCCATTTTTAGCCTTGAAGCATACTGAGTGCAGGGCTTTCAGGTCTTTGCTGATAGTATTTAATCAGCACAAATAACAGTGTATTAGATCATTTGAGTTACTGAACTTTTCTGATGAGATCGAAAATGGGAACGATCCTGTCGATGTGTGATTTAAAATAATTTCCATCCTGCCGGGTTGAATCCCTGTCATCTGCTATGGAATTGTTTATGATGATCTTGCACTTAGATATGGGGGATATCGATGCACGTATTTCGTTCTAAAAAAGACTGGTGGCTGCTGGCTTTTGTGATTTGTATGAGTGGCCTGTTGCTGCAACTACTGCTGACCATGCAGGCCAAAGGCACTATGCAGCAATATCCGCTGCACACTGCGGTTTATGTCCTGACTATTATCATTTTATGGTGGCCGCTGTGGAGTACGCGCTATGTGATGTACAATGGGGTATTGACCATAAAAAGCCTGTGGTTAAGCTGGAAGATTCCGTTAAGTGAAATCCAATCCATTCAGCCCACAGACCACTCTATCATTGCGCCAGCCTTATCTTTAAAGCGTCTGCGGATTGACTATACTGATGCGGGCGTGCAGAAATTTATATTGGTTTCACCCAAAGATCAAACTGCTTTTATACAGGTGCTTCAGCCGAATAAAAACTGATATCGAGTCTGCCTTAGTTAAGCTTTTGCTTGCTCAGGCAGAACCACCAGCTGTCCATCGACACAGTCCAGATGCAGACTGAACTGCTCAGGCTGGTTTAAAAAATACAGCGCCAGAATCGGCTCCAGTTCGGTACGCATCTTGCGGCCCAAATGCCGGGCGCCGTAACGAATATCATGGTCCTGATAGAAATAGGCTTTGGCTGAAGCGCTTAAATGCACGCTGCGTTGCTGATGTTGCAAGCGCTTGTTCAGTTTATCCAGTTCAATTTCGACCAGACGTGGCAGGGCATCATGCTGTACCGCCTGATAATGCAGGCTGCGGTCAATCCGGTTCAGAAATTCAGGGTCGAATTTACGCTGCATGACTTTTTCAATGATGCGCTGGGTGGGAACGCGCTTCAGACACAGTGCCTGCATTTTCTCAGGCAGATAGCTGAGTTTGTCCAGATATTGCTGCGCCGCCTGTGCCCCGACATTGCTGGTCATAAAGATCATGCAGTTGCGAAAATCGATAGTTTTAGTGCCCGCTGTCAAGGTCAGCCGGCCAGTATCCAGCACGTTCATCAAGCCGCGAATCACTTCGTTACTGGCTTTTTCCAGCTCATCAAACAGCATGATGCCGGGACGGGTATGACTGCCGGCAATCGCAGTTTCATCAAACAGGCTGTGACCTTCCTTTGATCCCACATAACCGGGCGGTGCGCCGGTCAAAGCCGCCGCATAATGTTCCTGTGCCAGAGTATTCATATCAATCCGGCAAAAGGCATCCGGGCGGCCATAGATCGCATCGGCAATCAGACGCACGGTTTCTGTTTTACCGACGCCAGTAGGGCCCAGCATCAAGGTAACCGACAAAGGGCGATCCGGACTGGAAAAATCTGCCTTGACCACATGCAACATTTTTTCAATTTCATTCAGGGCTGCATCCTGCCCAATAATCCGTTCACGTAGCAGTTGCATTACCTTACTCGGCTCGAAATGAAAACGCGGTTTACCAATCAGGCGAGCACGTTCAGACGGGTGATGGGTGGAGGTGGAGGGTTGAAAATATGAATGCCCGATTGCTGCAGGGTCATGCGAATCATCTCAAAACTAGACTTTTTGAGCATAACAAAGTTAAAGGTTGAAACTTATAGCTTTTAACAATCAGTTTATGTCGTGAGGATTATAGATTGGGGGGATAACCCGACAGGAACTTTAAGATTAAGTGGCAGCTTCAGGGGAATTTTGTGTTTTTGCTTGAAAATGACGCAACAATCATCACATATATCTGCAGATTGTAGGTGAAAAATAGGCTTTAGGTGAACGAAAACGCACGCCCCCATATTGAAAAAATCCTGGCGAATATGACCAGCCTGCCCGGGGTCTACCGGATGTATGGCAAAGACGGTGAATTATTGTATGTGGGTAAAGCCAAAAACCTGAAAAACCGGGTCTCCAGCTATTTTGTCAAAACGCTGGATCATCCCAAAACCCAGGCCTTGGTGGCACGGATTTATGATATCCAGACCCTGGTGGTACGTTCTGAAACTGAAGCCTTGTTGCTGGAACAGAACCTGATCAAGCTGCATCATCCGCCCTATAACATCATGCTGCGTGATGACAAATCTTATGTCTATATTTTTGTTTCGGCAGATAAACCCTATCCGCGTTTAGCCAGTGGGCGCGGCAAGGGCAAGCACCAGGTGGGCAAGTTTTTTGGACCTTATCCGAGTGCGTATACCGCCCGGGATACTCTGGTGGTGCTACAAAAACTGTTCAATGTGCGTTCCTGTGAAAACAGTTTTTTTGCCAACCGGACCCGGCCATGTCTGCAATACCAGATCAAACGCTGCTCTGCGCCCTGTGTCGGATTTATTTCTCCGGAAGACTATAAGGCAGATGTCGATAACTCGATCCGATTTTTGCAGGGCGATACCAAGGAGCTGAATCAGGAACTGATCGCAAAAATGGAAGCGGCCGCTGAAGCGCTGGAATTTGAAAAAGCGGTGTTCTATCGTGACCGGATGGCATTGTTAAGAGACGTACAGTCGCAGCAGGCGATCTATAAGCTCAAAGGCGAAGCCGATATCCTGTCGATTGCCTATCAGGCCGGGGTGACCTGTGTGCAGATCATGCATGTGCGCAACGGCAAAATGCTGGGTGGAAAAAGTTATTTCCCAGATATGCTCAGTGATGACCTGGGGCAGATGCTGGCCGATTTTATTGCCAATTTTTATTTTCAGGTGGCCGATGAAATTCCGGCTGAACTGATTGTTAATCTGGAAGTGGCTGATCGTAAAGAACTGGAAGCAGCACTCTCGCAGCATTTTGGCAAGAAAATCCAGATCAAGTCCAAAGTCCGCGAAACCCGGGCCGAATGGCTGGAACTGGCGCAGATGAATGTACAGCACGCGATTCAGGGCAAGCTGGCCAATCATATAGAATTAAATGAGCGTTTTCATCAGCTGGAGCAGGTGGTCGGCCATCCTGTAGACCGGATCGAGTGCTTCGATATTTCACATACCATGGGCGAAGATACCGTGGCCTCCTGTGTAGTCTTTGATAGTGGTGGTGCGCGCAAGCGCGATTATCGCCAGTTTTCCATTCACGATATTCAGGCGGGCGATGACTATGCCGCCATGCGTCAGGCGCTGACCCGTCGTTATAAGAAAGCCCTGTTGCCGGACTTGCTGCTGATTGATGGTGGCAAGGGGCAATTGCACATGGCGATGGAGGTTATGCAGGAACTGGGTCTGGATGCCTTTATGGTTGGTGTGTCTAAAGGTGAGGGACGTAAGCCCGGTCTGGAAACCCTGCACTTTACCGATGGCAGTAAAATTCAATTACCGGAAGATCATAAGGCGCTACACCTGATTCAGCAGGTACGTGATGAAGCACACCGCTTTGCGATTACCAAGCATCGTGCCAAACGCGACAAGAAACGGGGTTCGTCGGTACTGGAATTGATTCCGGGGTTGGGACCTAAACGCCGTCGTGACCTGCTGACCCATTTTGGCGGGATTCAGGGCGTACTGAAAGCCTCAGAACGAGATCTGCAATTGGTACCGGGACTGGGTTCAGTCATGGCACGGATGATTTATAAAGTGTTGCATGAATAACTTGGGGGCTCGAATGCAAGGGCAAAAATGCGTATTGACGCATGGGTCACAGGACATTCACAACCTGATGAATTTTGCCGAATATACTGAGCATCAAGACTTACTGAGGGATCAACATGTCTTTGCATGCACTTTATGCACAAATTACCGAACAGGAATGGGTAGAGTTCCCACAGGGATGGTTACAGGGCCGTACCCTGTATGGCGGTCTGGCTGCCGCGATGATGATGCAGAAAGCCGTCACTCACATCAATGATCCGGCCAAGCATTTACTCAGTTGCAGTGTGACCTTTGTTGGCCCGATTCAGCAAGCCAAAGTACGACTGAGTGCCGAAACCCTGCGGCAGGGCAAGTCGGTGACCACGATTGAAGTGCGCTTATGGCAGGACGACGCGGTGCAAAGTATTCTGATTGCCAGTTTCGGTATTTCCCGTGATTCAGAGATTCAGGTACAGCAACAAGCTCAAGCACCTGACTATGCTGTGCCAGAGCAGCTGTTTCAGATTCCTGCGGGTTATGGCATGCCAGACTGTTATGACCATTTCGAAGTGGCTTGGGCGGATATCAATCTGCCTTGTAGTGCCAGTCCTCGTCCGGACTTTGGTGGCTGGTGCCGATTTCATCCTGAAAAGCATCACAACCGTGAATTTTTGGTCGCCGACCTGATGGCCATCTTTGATATCTGGCCACCCGGGGTGTTACCGATGTTTAAAAACATGGCACCTGCGAGTAGTCTGACCTGGACAGTGACCTATGTGCATCCGGTTCAACATCAATTGCATGATTGGTTTAAATATAAAGTATTTACCGACTATGCTGCGGATGGTTATGCGACGGAGCATGCCTATCTCTGGGATGCCGAAAATCGCCTGATTGCGATGGCAAGACAAACAGTGACGGTGTTTGCCTAGTGACACTGCAAGTCAATTCGTATAAAGTGAAGCCTATTAATGATGGATCAAACCTCTAAAAAAGTGTGCATTTTCATCGTACATGAGGGGAAAAATTGGCGGTGTCTATGACTACAGGTCGTATCCTGAATATTCCAAATATCTTGACCTTGGCGCGTATCGCTCTTATTCCGGTATTTTTATTGGTGGCTTACTGGCCACCTGCAATGGGCTTTGATGCCCATAACCCCGACATGACGCGGCATATTATTTTGACCACGATTTTTGTGGTGGCTGCAGTAACGGACTGGTTTGATGGCTATCTGGCACGTACATTAAACCAGACTTCTGCTTTTGGACGTTTTCTCGACCCAGTTGCAGATAAATTGATGGTCGCAGCTGCACTGATTGTGCTGGTGCAATGGCAGCCTTCCATGTCGATGGCTTTTGCTGCGATTGTGATTATTTCGCGTGAAATTACTGTGTCAGCTTTACGTGAGTGGATGGCAGAGTTGGGTGCACGGACCAATGTTGCGGTTTCAACGGTGGGGAAATACAAAACTGCTTTCCAGATGATCGCCATCACCGTATTTCTGTTAAATTGGCCACCGCTGGAAATGCTGGCGTATGCCTTGCTATACACCGCAGTAGTACTCACTTTATGGTCGATGTTCATTTATCTGAAAGCGGCTTGGCCATATCTGAAACAGCCTTAATCGAAATGAAAAGAGAAGCTCCTTGAAAGGGGGCTTTTTTTATGCGCTTAAATTATCAAGCCAATCGGCAAATTGCAGGCAAAAAAATACCCAGTCTTTGGGGGAAGAACTGGGATGAAATCGGGGTATTTGTTGCTTATTATTATAGTTATTCAAAGATATCTCATCTTCTTAGGGCTCATTATAGAGGGACAGTTTTTTTTAATCATGTGGCTTCTTGTAGCAGAATGTTGTGTTTTGTGAATACTCTGTATATTGCTTTTACAATCCATTATTTTGATACAAATCTAAATGTTTTTCAGTAGGATAGTGACTGACTCGATAGACGAAATAGGATAAGTGAAAATCTGTTTTTTGTGCCCTAAATATTGGTTAGTAAGATTTGCTAGATTTAGTCAAAAAATCCCTTGAGATAGGGGATAGATTTATGCCTACGCGGATTTCATCCTTGTCTTGAGTAATGTTTAGAACAACGTATAAAAAAAGAATCCCCAAAGTTGGAGATTCTTTTAGATTAAAGCCTACGCGCGCTTTCAGCGCTTGTCTTGCGTAATTTTTAAAGCAATGCTTTAAAAATTACTCAGGCTTCAGCCCTTCGGCTTTTTCTAGGGATGCATCATTGTTAAAGAACTTTTCACGCTGTTCTTCAAGAAACTTTTTCGCATCTGCTTCAAACACGTTCAAACGCTTTTCATTAATTAGCGTAGTCTGGTGTTTTAGCCATTCTTGCCAAGCCTGTTTAGACACGGTGTCAAACAATTCCTGACCCTTTGGCCCCGGGAATGGAGCAAAGTCTAAACCTTCCATGTCCGCCTGATACTTACGGCAAAAAACTTGTCGAGACATATCCATACTCCAAAATTATGCGTAAAGTTGTTCCAAACGCGCATGTGCACGCTCAATGGCTGCTTTCACTTGAGCAGGCGCGGTGCCACCAATGTGATTACGGGCATTCACCGAAGCTTCAAGAGTTAGGGCTTTTTCAAATACGTCTGCTTGAATCAGGTCAGAGAACTGTTGCAGTTGTTCGAGTGTCAATTCAGACAGGTCTTTAGATTCTTGTACACCGAGTGCAACCGCTTTACCTACAATCTCGTGCGCATCACGGAATGCAACGCCGTTTTTCACCAGGTAATCAGCTAGGTCAGTCGCAGTTGAGAAACCACGCAGCGCTGCTTCGCGCATTTCAGCAATGTTTGGAACCAGTGCAGGAATCATGTCAGCAAATGCCATGAGTGAACCACGAACTGTATCGATCGCATCGAACAATGGCTCTTTATCTTCCTGATTGTCTTTGTTATAGGCGAGTGGCTGGCCTTTCATTAAAGTCAGCAGGCTCATCAAATCGCCATAGACACGGCCGGTTTTACCACGTACCAGTTCAGGCACATCCGGATTTTTCTTCTGCGGCATGATTGAAGAGCCAGTACAGAAGCGATCTGGAATATTCACGAATTTGAACTGTGCAGATGTCCATAGAATCAGTTCTTCAGACATACGTGATAAATGCATCATAATTAAAGATGCAGCGGCATTAAATTCAATCGCAAAGTCACGATCCGATACTGCATCCAGCGAGTTTTCAGCAACAGCTTCAAAACCTAGCAGTTCAGCAGTATAAGCACGGTCGATTGGATAAGTAGTACCTGCAAGTGCAGCAGAACCAAGCGGCATACGGTTGACACGCTTACGGCAATCAATCAGACGTTCTGAATCGCGTACCAGCATTTCAAACCAAGCCATTAGATGATGACCAAAAGTCACTGGCTGAGCTGTTTGCAAGTGGGTGAAGCCTGGCATAATGGTGTCGGTGTTTTTAGCCGCTAAGCTTAAAATACCTTTTTGTAATTTTTTCAGTAATTCCAGGATGCTATCGATTTCATCGCGTACATAAAGACGGATATCTGTAGCCACCTGGTCATTACGGCTACGACCGGTATGCAGTTTCTTGCCAGTAATGCCGATACGTTGAGTCAGGCGTGACTCAATGTTCATGTGGACATCTTCTAAATCAATGCGCCATTCAAAGTTGCCTGCTTCAATATCGGCTTGAATCGCTGTCAGACCTTCAATAATGTCATCGCGTTCTTGCGTGGTCAGTACGCCCACTTTTGCCAGCATGGTTGCATGGGCAATCGAGCCTGCAATATCTTGTTTATAAAAACGTTGGTCAAATTGAACAGATGCTGTAAATTCAGCAACAAAAGCATCAGTCGCTTCAGAGAAACGACCGCCCCACATACCCGAAGTCTGGGCGTGTGATGGATTAGAGGAATTAGAAGATGTGGTCATGTCGGCTCAATCAGATTAAAAGCAGTAGAACGAAAAAGAGTATAACAAATTCAAAGCCCATTGCCGAAGTCACATCTGCTCAATCTTTTACATCGATAAACGAACAGACGCAAAATTCCTATTTTTTTAGCCAGATCGGCAATCTACGCTATTTGCTGGAACTGTTTGCTGGCGGCAATATTCTGGCCATGATTCTGGCGCTTGCAGAAGCGCAATCCTGGCAGGCTTTGAATGGAATGCACCTGCTGCAATATATCCTGTATATCAACTGGGTACTGTTATGTTTTGCAGCACTGGTCGAGCTGTTCCATCAAGCCTTTCAACGTATGGGAATCAAACTGGCTTTGATTTCTGGATTTCTGCTGTTACAGGCAATTGTACTGCTCACTACGGTGAACCTGAATATCTTGATATATTTTGGACAGAATTTTAATTTTCAGGATTTAAACCTGGCGATTGCGCTGGATCGGGTCGGACTCCATTTAAGTCTGGGAATTTTGCTGGGAACTTTCTGTTTTCGCTATCTTTATTTGCGTGAGCAATGGGAGCAGCAGCAGCATAGTGAGTTGAATGCTAGGATTCAGGCCATGCAGGCACGGATTCAGCCGCATTTCCTGTTTAACAGCATGAACAGTGTGATCAGCCTGATCAGTATCAATCCGGATAAAGCCGAGCACATGCTGCTGAATTTGTCACGGTTATTTCGTGCCAGTTTTCAGGAATTAAAACTGGTCAGCCTGCAGGAGGAAATTGATCTGTGCCAGCGCTATCTGGAGATTGAGCAGATCCGTCTAGGTGAGCGTTTGCAGGTCGAATGGAATTTAGAAAACAAAGACTTATACTCACAAGTTCAAATTCCATTATTAACTTTACAACCCTTGCTAGAAAATAGTATTTTCCATGGAGTTGAAAAAATTCTTACAAAGAGTACCATAAGCATATTGGTTGAAATATTGCAAAATCAAATTAATATCATCATAACGAACCCTTATGCACAGGATAATAAAACTTTAAAAAAGGGACATGGTATTGCAATAGAAAATGTCAGACAGCGTCTGCAAGCTTATTATGGACCCAGTGTGACTTTTCAAACCTTTGCCGGCGAAGGGATGTTTACGACGGTAGTGCGATATCAATATAAATAAAAATAAATCAAAGAAATCGCAGTTAGCTTTATCATTCATCTGATGATGTTAACTGGGTAAGGAGGAGAAATGGACATCCTGATTTGTGATGATGAGCCTTTGGCCGTCGAGCGTTTATCACGTTTGGTCTCTCAACTGGGGCATGATGTGGTGGCGACAGCAAGCCATGGCCGTCAAGCGATTGATCTGGCTCACCAATACGAACCCGATGTCATCCTATTAGATATTCAAATGCCTGAAATGAATGGACTGGCTTGTGCGCAACATTTGCGTCAACTGGATCCAATGCCGGCTATTGTCTTTTGTACGGCCTATGACCAACATGCGCTGGATGCATTTAAATCAAATGCCGAAGGCTACTTGCTTAAACCGGTGATGCAACAGGAATTGGCACAGGTTTTAGAGCACTTAACTAAACTTACCCAAGCTCAAATGAGCCAACTAAAACAAAAAGAAAATATGGACGAAATCAATATCAGCCGCCAGCAGATCGCGGCAAAAACCTATCGTGGTGTCGAATTGGTGCCAGTTGAAAATATCTATTATTTTCTGGCGGATCAGAAATATGTCACTGTGCGTCATAAAAACGGCAGTGTATTGATTGATGAAACCTTAAAGGAGTTAGAGCAGGAGTTTGGGAACCAGTTTATCCGGATTCATCGTAATGCCTTGATCTCGGTGCATTATCTGGATGGTCTGGAAGTGGTGAGTTCTGGTCAGTATCAGGTACGTTGTCGTGAGCTGGACGATCGTTTGGCGGTTAGTCGGCGACATTTACCGTTTTTACGAGATCGGATTCAAAAGCTTTAGCAGGGGATGAATGAGAGCATTGAGTTGAAACTTGTATAAATTCACTTGCATTTTCAAGTGAGCAGGTTAAGTTTAGACTATTGTTCTCATTTACTGTTATTGAAATTTATGAAGACCCTAAAAATTGCAACTCGACAAAGTCCACTTGCGCTTTGGCAAGCGGAACACATCCGTGCGCGCCTACAAGATTTGCACGCTGGTTTGCAGGTCGAGTTAGTCACTTTTGTTACACAGGGCGATAAAATTCTAGATACACCACTGGCTAAAATTGGTGGAAAAGGACTGTTTGTAAAAGAATTAGAAGCCGCTTTACTGGATGGTCGTGCAGATCTGGCTGTGCATTCCATGAAAGATGTCCCGATGGCCTTGCCCGAAGGTCTGAGTCTGGCAGTGATCTGTGAACGTGAAGATCCCTTAGATGCCTTTGTGTCGAATACCTACACTAGTTTTGAAGAATTGCCACAAGGCGCCAAAGTCGGAACCTCAAGCTTGCGCCGTAAAACCCAGATTTTAAAACAGCGTCCAGATCTGGACATTATCGATTTACGCGGTAATGTCGGCACACGTTTATCTAAACTGGATGCAGGCCAGTATGATGCGATTATTCTGGCCAGTGCCGGTTTAAAACGCTTGGGTCTGGCAGAACGTATTCGTCATACTCTGACGCCTGAAGTCAGTCTGCCGGCCGTGGGTCAAGGGGCATTGGGACTGGAATGCCGTACTCATGATCAGACGGTGCTGGACTTGATTCAGCCACTCCTGCATGCGGATACAGATGCGTGTGTACGTGCCGAACGTGCCTTTAATGCCTATCTAGAAGGCGGATGTCAGGTGCCGATTGCTGGTTATGCCACGCTCAAAGAGGGTGTGATTTCAATCGAAGGTCGTGTGGGCAGTGTCGATGGAACAGTTTTGCTCCGGGCACAGCATACTGGCAAAATGGCAGCTGCGGAGCAATTGGGTGTAGAGCTGGCAAAAGACCTGCTTGATCAAGGTGCTGGCGAGTTGCTGAAAGTACTCTATTCACACTGATGTTATTGATTAATACTCGCCCCAGTGATCGTGCTACAGGCTTGACTCAACAGTTACAGGCAGCACAGGTGTCTGTTCTGGAATTGCCCTTGCTCGAACTGCATGCCATGCCTTATTCCGATGAGCTGTCGATTTTGTATCAGCAGCTGGAGCAGGCACAGATTATTGTGGTGGTCAGTCCGACGGCCGCTCAGATTGGCATGCAATATTTACAACAGGCGGGTATTAAGCTCTCGGCCTTGGCGCAGGTGCATTGGGTGTCAGTGGGAAAAGCCACTGAACAGGCACTGGCGAGCTATGGCATTCATAGTCATGTGCCTGAGGTCGAAACTTCGGAAGGCATGCTGCAATTGCCTGTGTTGAAGCAACTGGCTTCTGGTTCAGGTGTGGCTTTCTGGCGCGGAGAAGGTGGTCGTCAATTTATGATGGATCATTTACGTGCCAGCAATATTAAAGTTTTAAACTTTATTTTGTACCGGCGGCAATGTCCTAAAACGACGGCAACGATTTTGGCAGAGAATTTGGCGCTGCTTAAGACACAGCAGCGTTTTGCAGTGCTAATCACCAGTGAGGCAAGTTGGTTAAACTGGCTGATACTCTTGCAGAGGAATGCGGAGTTTATACAGCAAGCCTGTTATTTGGTTTTGGGGCCACGTTTGGCCAATATTCTTGGGGAATATCAACAGCAGCATCAGGCAAGTTTTCAATTCGTAAAAATCGATGATTTAGACGCAAATACGATCTTGCAGAAAATGGGGCTGATATTAGGGAACGCATGAAGAAACTATTCATTGTATTGTTCATCTTAAGTTTGTCATGGCTGGTCAAGCTCAGCTACGACCTTCATGTTCTGAATACAGCACAGACTGAATTTAATCAAAGCATTAATCAGTTACAGCAGCAAAATGCCAATCTCAATGATCAGTTTGTGGCTTTAAAACGCCAGATTTCTGCTCAGCAGGAAAGTGCTGGAGCTACTTCAGCGAAAGCGTCAGTAAATGAAGCGGCAACTGATGCAACGCAAAATGATATTGTCTTGGTGCAGCAACATCTGGATCTGATCGAATTTGCACTACAACAGCAACAATACGCCACTGCGATTGAGAAATTAAATCAGTTATCTAATGAGCTGGATGATTATATTTTAGCGCCTGCCTTGGTCAGCAGTTTGCAGCAAGTGATTGCAAAAGATCAGGACATGCTGAAAAAATTCGTGAACAGCCGATTAGTGCAGCAAAATAAAGTAAAAGAACTCTTGGTGCAGATGGATGCTGAAATTGAAAAAGAAATTCAGACACCACATCGTCAGCGTCCAGAAACTCAACGCTCTTTCTGGCAGCGCTGGATTCAGGTTGAATCCGCAGATCAGCCAAGCACAGTCTTGATGCAACGGCATCTGGTACTGAAAGAGGCCCAGTTGCGCTTGCTCATCGCACAAAATACCTTGCAAAAAGACCAATCTGTCGCTTTTCAGCAAGCACTGAATGCCGTGATTGAAGTTTTGGGACAATTGCCGGATGCGCAGAGCCAAAAATGGATTCAGCAATTGAATCAAATCAAGGCTACCCCGATTACTCCGATTCCATTATTAAACACACGCACCCTAGTGGGCTAATTGCTTATGAAACAGATTCTGCTGGCCTATTTATTTGTCTGCTTACTTGGCATTGCGGGGCTGAGTATCTTGAGTTATGGACATGGGGCTGGCTATGTCTATCTGTATTGGCGCGAGTGGCAGTTACAAACCACCCTCTGGTTTTTGGCCGCATCCTTGGTCAGTGTAAGTTTTCTGATGCATTGCATCTGGTATGCTATCAAGCAGTATCGCAGTCGTGAAAAGCGTAAAACTGAAACAGTCTTTAGTTTTTCCCGCTTGCACCCTTATGAACAATTGGCCGTGATCTGGTTATTAAACGCTGCGCAGGATCAGCGGGATTTTATTCAGCAGTCTTTTACTAAGTCGGGTTTACTTAAACATATTATTGATGCACGTTTATCTTGGGGGCAACAGCAATATACCCATGCATTAACTGCTTTAAATCAGTCCAATCCCATGGCATTTGAATTGGCAGAATTACAGCGGATTGAAATTTATTTATCACAACAGCAAGGTGAACAAGCACTTATCCATTTAGAGTTTTTAAATCAGCATGAATTATCACCTTGGTTAATACAGGTTAAAACAGCCTATGAGCAGCGCCTTGTCGCCTTATGGGGGGTATTTGCCATGCAGTTTCCTTGGTTATATTTACGTTCGACCCAATATGGGCATTTAGACCAAGAAGTAAAAAAAACATGGCTTGAACAATTATTATTAGCCTATGACCAAGCCACACAGGACGATTTATTTTATTTACAGCAACGTTATTTAGATTTAAAACCGCAAATATTTGATCGTGACTATTCGGTCAAATTATTATGGTTGAAATTATTATTTAGAATGCCAGAAATGAGTGCCGAGCATGAAGTGCTTGCGATTCATTTAATGGAACAGCAATTTAATCAGGATGTATTTTATTTGTGGTTCCAACAACAGTTATTGCGTCAAAACCCGGATTATGATGCGATTGCACAACAGATTTCGCACTGGGAAACCAAGTATCCGGCATTACCGGTTTTAAGCTTTGCGAAATGGCATGTGTTGCAAGCCACAGGCTATACAGATCAAGCCCAGCAACTACTTGACTTGTATCCGGATGATATTCGTATGAGTTATTTAAGAATTAAAGCTGCCTTACAAGATCGGGAGGACTTGCTACAGCAGTTAAATGCAGTATTTGAATCGAATGTAAACTTTATAGAAATTAAGACTTGAGAATAATAATGTCAGAATTAAAACAATATCCAGTTACTTATGAACAAACAGTCGCATGGGGTGATATGGATGCCTTTGGACATGTCAATAATGCCATGTATTACCGTTATGTCGAAAGTGCGCGTCTGGCTTATCTAGGGATATTAGATATACATAATGAACCGGTATTTACGGTAGTGTCTTCAAATCAGTGCCGTTATTTAAAACCTGTGGTTTTTCCTGATCATTTAAAAGTGGCAGCACGTATTGAAGAAATTCGAAATAGTGCAGTTAGAATGCAATATCTATTATGGAGTGAAAAACAGCAAAGTATTGTGGCTACTTCAGAAGCAGTGATTGTCTGTGTCGATAAAAAGACCATGCAGAAAACAGAAATTCCGGAACATATTCGCGAAAAAATCAAAGCACTTGAATTAAGCGTTCAACATGAAATTTAAAAATGAATGAAGCATTTTATTTTGTAATTTTTTTTAAATTTTATTGTTATTGCTTTAAGGTTTTATATTGAATGTTTTATTTAATATAAATATGATGGGGCTATTATTTAACAAAACGAATAATATTATTTTTCGGAGAGCATTATGCCAGATATTACGCATTTATCAGTAGAAGAGTTAAAACGTTTACAAGCAGAAGCAGAGTCACTGATTGCTTCAAAAAAAGATCAAGAAATTGAAGGCGCTTATCAGCAAATCTTAGCAGTTGCCGAGAAAGTGGGTATGACAGTTGAACAGTTACTTGAATTTGGTGCGTCTAAGCGTAAGAAATCATCACGTAAGTCGGTTGAGCCGCGTTACCGTAGCAAAAGCAATCCAGACGATACCTGGACTGGCCGTGGTAAACAACCGCGCTGGTTAGTGGCAGAATTGGAAAAAGGCGCAAAGCTGGATGATTTCCTGATCTAAGCTGCCATTTGATCTGGTCATTAGGCTGTCATACAGACAGTCTAAGATGATTAAACCAAGCATGCCTGCTTGGTTTTTTTATATCTATGAATTGGCGTTGGCAGAAAAGTGTGCATAATGTGTAAGTATAAGGGGAAAATTATAAATGGGGATTTGGACTTGAGCGATTGGTCGTGGTGGGGATGAGCAGTAAACCGAAAACTTTAAGATGGTTGATCCTTGCTCTTGTTGCATTTTTTATTTTTGTCGTATTACAAGTGCCAGCGGCCTGGTTAATTTCAAAATTTTATAAAAATAACCAGACTTTGCATAATGTAAACGGAAATATCTGGCAGGGAAGTGCGGACTGGAAAAAAGGCAATCTTCGGGGCAGTCTGAACTGGAAAGTACGGCCGCTGGATTTGCTATTGCTGCGAGTTGGGGCACATGTGGATTTACATAGTGGCAATACCCAGCTTTCCGGGATCATGGCTTATGGTTTGAATAAATCTTTGAATGTCAAAAATCTTGAAGGGCAGGTCGCGCCTGAAACTCTAAAAAAAGTTGCAGACTGGCAATGGCCGAGTACTGCGATTCAGTTTAAAGATCTGGATTTTAAATATAAAAAAGATCAGGGTTTCAGTCAGGTGGCTGGGCAAATGCAATGGGCGGGTGGTGAGCTGATTTATACCTTTGCTCAGCGTCAGGAACGCATGAATGTACCCGCCATGACTGGACAACTCGCAGATGAAAGCGGACAGCTGTTAATTGATGTTCGGGATAGTCGCGATCAACGCATGCTGAATATCAAGCTTGATCCGAATCTGATGCTGGATATCCAGCTCACCCAGCGCTTTTTAATGAATGCGCCTTCCTATGAAGGTAAAGCCGGATTGGATACCTATGTGATCAGTACCCGCCAACCCTTAATGGGAGGCTTGAACTGATGGCAGTTTCTCTGAATGATTTAAAAAATATTGAACTGAAACAGATCAATCGTGCTGCACCTGTGGTTTTGTTACTGCTCATCCTGTATCTATGCTGGAAGCTGGCGGCTTTGTTCTGGTTGCTGATTGCTCCACCACAAGCCATGCAGCTGGATCGGGTTGAACTGGGTTCACAACAGGCACAAATTCCGAATATCAGTGCATTTTCACTGTTTCAGGAAGTTGGGCAGTCTGCGGGTGCTGTTGAAATGGCCAATATCATTTTACAAGGGGTGGTGGTTGCCAGTCCGAGTTATAACTCTTCTGCGGTACTGAAAATTAATGATCAGGTCGATCGTTACCGTGTCGGGGAAATGCTGGCCAATAGCGGTTTTGAGTTGGCTGAAGTGCATTGGGATCGGGTTATTTTGCGTCGATCCACAGGTGCTACTCAAGAAATCTTATTCAAAGGTCTGGAAAATGGCTTGAATCAGCCGATTGTGCCGGAAACATCAGCATCTTCAAGTTCAATGCCTGCTATGCCTTCTAATAGTGGTATGCCTGAGCAGCCTTCGCCACAGAATGAAATTGGTCGGGCCATCCAGCAGATGCAGGAAAACAAGGACCAGTATTTACAGAATATGGGGGTTAGTGCAGCAGATGGTAGTTATGAAGTAACTTCACGGACGCCGGCTGCATTGCGTAATCGCCTGGGTTTAAGACCGGGCGACCGGATTTTGTCTTTAAATGGCCAGACGCTGAGCCAGGGACAGACCGAAGCACAATTACTGGAACAGGCCCGGCGTGAAGGTCAGGTCAAACTCGAAATAAAACGTGGTGATCAGGTGATGACCATACAACAAGATTTGAAGTGATGTGTCATCACGCATAGGGTTAGGAAACACGAAAGTTTATGGCTTTATTTAATAATAATCGATCAGCATGGGCATTCTGTGTGGCCGCACCGTTAATGGCCATGGTCAGTACGGCGAGTTATGCACAAACCTGGAAAATTAACCTTCGAGATGCTGACTTAACTGCATTCATTAATGAAGTGGCCGATATTACCGGCAAAAACTTTGCAGTCGATCCGCGGGTACGTGGCAACGTAACAGTCATTTCCAATAAAGCCCTGAATAAAAATGAAGTCTATGACCTGTTTTTAGGCGTGCTAAATGTGAATGGTGTGGTGGCAATTCCTTCGGGGAATACCATCAAGCTGGTTCCGGACAGTAATGTCAAAAGCTCAGGCATTCCCTATGATGCCAGAAGTCGTGCCAGTGGTGACCAGATTGTGACCCGGGTGTTGTGGCTGGAAAATACTAATCCGAATGATCTAATTCCTGCATTACGTCCTTTAATGCCGCAGTTTGCCCATCTGGCGGCGGTGCCCGGGACGAATGCCTTAATTGTGTCGGATCGCGCCAGCAATATTTACCAGCTGGAAACTATTATTCGTAATCTGGATGGCACCGGTCAAAATGATATTGAAGCGGTGAGCTTGCAATCCAGTCAGGCCGAAGAAATGATTGGACTGATCGAGTCCATGACTGCCACTGGCGGAGCTAAAGATGTCCGCGGTTCGCGGGTGCGGGTGATTGCAGATACCCGTACCAACCGGATTATCATCAAAGGTGATCCCACGACGCGCAAACGGGTGCGTCAAGTGATCGAAACTCTGGATGTGCCGGCTGCGGATCGTTTGGGTGGTTTAAAAGTTTTTCGTCTGAAATATGCCAGCGCCAAAAATCTTGCGGAAATCTTGCAGGGACTGGTGAGCGGGCAGGCGGTGAACAGTAATTCAAATTCAGGCAGCACATCCTCAAACTCGTCTTCGCTCAGTTCTGGCAGTAATTTAAATAACAACAATACGACTACCGGTTCGAGTAGTAACACCTCTTCAGGCATTCAGCTGAATACCGGCATGAATAATGAGCAGGGCGGAATTACCAGCTTTAATGGCAATGGCGTCAGTATTATTGCCGATACCACACAAAATTCTCTGGTGGTGAAAGCGGATCCGCAACTGATGCGGGAAATTGAATCAGCGATTGACCAGCTGGATATCCGCCGTCAACAGGTGCTGATCGAAGCCGCGATTATTGAAGTGGAAGGAACCGATGCGGATCAACTCGGTGTGCAATGGGCCTTGGGTGATATCAGCAGTGGGATTGGGCTGGTGAACTTCGATAATTTTGGGACTAGTCTGAAAAATATTGCGGCTGGTTATCTCACCGGTGGTGGTGCAGGTGCTGCAAGTGCCGTAGGCGCGGGCAGTTCACTGGTACTCGGTGATTATCGTGAAGGCAGTGATGGTTCCCGACGTCTGTATGGCGCGATGATTCAGGCACTTAAAGAAACCACTAAATCCAACCTGTTGTCTACGCCGTCGATCGTGACCATGGATAACGAAGAAGCCTATATTGTAGTGGGTGAAAACGTACCCTTTGTGACAGGCTCAGTATCTACAGGCGCTGCTGGAGTTGCTAATCCCTATACCACCATTGAACGTAAGGATGTCGGGGTCACTTTAAAGGTGGTTCCACATATTGGCGAAGATGGTACGGTACGCCTGGAAGTGGAACAGGAAGTTTCTGATGTCAAAGCCAGTAAAGGGCAGGCGCAGGATCTGGTGACGAGCAAACGTGCAATTAAAACCTCAATTCTGGCCGAACATGGACAAACCATTGTGCTTGGTGGTCTGATTTCGGATAACACCAGTTATGGACGCCAAGCGGTGCCGGGTCTGGGTGCAATTCCAGGCTTGGGACGTTTATTCCGTTCTGAAGGTAAATCCAATCAGAAGCGTAACCTGCTGATTTTTATCCATCCAACCATTGTAGGCGATAAAAATGCAGTGCGTAAACTGACCCAACAACGCTATAGTCAGCTATATAGTCTGCAACTCGCACTCGATTCGGACGGGAACTTTGCCAAGCTGCCAGAAAGTGTTGAAGATGTGTATCAACAGCGAATTCCAGTATCCAGAACGCCATTGCAAAACTCGACTTATCAAACTGTGCCGACCGCACCCGTTCAGGCGCAGCCAGCCAATGTAGTTGTTACGCCGGTAGCGATAGAACCAGTGATTCAGCGACAAGTGGTAGAACCCGTCCAACAGGTAGAAAAAAGTAAAAATACCGTTACAACAACCACACTTAGACCCAAAAGCTAAGTCATTCGCATTTGCAGACAGCATGTTATGATAATGTCAAAGAGAACAGAGAAGTAACTTTCATGACTTGGAAAATACACGCGATTACAGGCGACTTAACAGGACAGGAAATTAGCATTGACCGTGACATGCTGGTGGGGCGTCATCAGGCGGCAGATATCGTGTTACAGGCTGCGGAAATCTCCCGTAAACATGCGGCATTTTTACTAAAGGATGATGCGCTCTGGGTGCAGGATTTGGGTTCATCGAATGGCACTTTCGTCAATGATGTGCAGATTGCGCAAGAAACCTTATTAAAGCAGGATGACATTGTTCAGTTTGCCAGCTTGAAATTTTCAGTAATGGCGCCTGCGGCTGCAGTAGAGGTTCCAGCAGAAATTGAAGCAACGGCAGAAAAAGTCGTGGAACAGGTCGAAGTCGCTGAGCCTACACCTGCACAGCAAATGAATGATCAGGGAATGCCGGAACTGAAACATCGTGATGCTACGGTACAATTAACCCGTGATGGCATGCCAACCAATGTCGGTATTCCAAAACCGGCACCTATTCCGGAAGGCGTGGACATTAATGCGGTAAAACCAGAGCCTACCCCAATTCCGGTTGAGCAGCCTGTATCACGTGTAGAACAGGAAAAAGAAACCCAGAAAAATGTATCTGTAGGTTTGATTTCAGTGATTGTGCTGATTATTTTGGCAATTATGGCTTGGTTGTTGTTCAAATAAGCTGATGATTGGTTACAATCAAGGCATGCATAGCGCATGCCTTTTTTGTGGCTGCGCACATTATAAAAGAGGGTCGGGATGTCTATTGCACAATTAGAAAAGCGTGAACTGATCTTGTTTGATCTGGATGGTACCTTGGTGGATTCAGCACATGATCTGTATCGCGCCATGAATATGAGCCTGAATGTGCTGCAATTGCCTCTGGTGACTGAAGAGCAGGTACGGACCTGGGTAGGTAAGGGCACGTCGATATTCTGTGAAAGTGTACTCCAGCATCTGGTGGGTGAAGTCACACCGGCACAGCATCAGGAACTCTTAACGACTTTTCTGGATATCTATAATGTCGATCCCTGCGTCGATACCGTTCCTTTTCCGGGAATCCTGAAATTTCTGGACTGGGCAAAAGCTCAAGGTAAAACCCTGATTTGTGTGACCAATAAGCCTGAACTTCCTGCCCGCAGTATTCTAGATACCTTGGATATGGCTCATTATTTTGCCGATACCATTGGTGGCGACCGTTTTACTGAGCGTAAACCGCATCCGCGCCAGTTGCTGCATTGTGTCGAACATTATAAGGTGAGCAAAGAACAGGTCTTGCTCATTGGTGACTCTTCCAATGATGTCGAAGCCGCACGCCGCGCCGGGATTGATTGTGTTGTGGTCAGCTATGGCTATAATCATGGTGAAAATATTGCAGATTGTCAGCCGCAGCAGATTGTGGATGATCTTAGAGAATTACTTACCTAATACGCGTACTAAGGAACGAAAATGAATAGTTGTAAGGTTTTTCGATGGCGTCGCTCAGTTCAATTCTATTTACATACTGAGTAACCCTAATTTAAAGAGAAAAACCGCATGACCACTCAAGCACAATTCCAAGAACTTGCTGCGCAAGGCTATAACCTCATTCCTGTTTATCGTCAGCGCCTGGCGGATACCGATACACCACTTTCTATTTTTGCTCGGCTTAAACAGCATCAGCAGGCTTATTTATTCGAGTCTGTAGAAGGTGGTGAGAACTGGGCACGCTATTCGATTATTGGACTAGGTGAATCCACGGTATTTTCCTGCAATGCAGGCGAGCTGACGGTACAGCACGCAGATGCTTCGATTGAAAAGCAGCACTGTGCGGACCCATTTCAATATATTCGCGACTTTCAGGCGCAATTTAAGGTGCCAACCCAGGCAGAATTGCCGGACCTACCGAGTTTTACTGGTGGATTAGTCGGTTACTTTGGTTATGACGCGGTGCGTTATATCGAACCGAAATTAAAAAATGTGCCGGAAGCGGATCCGGTCGGCTTGCCAGATATCTGGATGATGCTGTCTAAAACAGTGATTGTCTTTGATAACCTGAAAGATACTTTATTCTTGATTGTACATGCCGATGCAACTGATCCAGTTGCTTATGAAAAAGCACATGAACAATTAAATGAATTAGAAAATATTCTGGCCACGCCCATCAGTCTTAAAGCTGAAAAACATACGCCGCCACATTTCGAGTCCTTCACCGGACATGACAACTTCATTGCCTCGGTAGAAAAAGTCAAAGAGTATATTCGTGCTGGCGATGTAATGCAGGTCGTACCCGGGCACCGGATGGTGTCTGACTTCGATGGAGACCCGCTACAGGTGTATCGTGCGCTGCGTCATCTCAATCCATCGCCGTATTTGTTCCTGGTGCAAGGGCAGACCTTGGAAAACAATACGCCATTCCATATTGTCGGCTCTTCTCCTGAAATTCTGTCCCGTCTGGAAAATGGTATTGCTACCGTACGACCGCTTGCGGGAACACGCCCACGCGGTAAAACCAAAGAAGAGGATCTGGCGCTTGAGGAAGACCTATTATCCGATGAAAAAGAAATTGCCGAACATGTCATGCTGATTGACTTGGGACGTAATGATGTAGGGCGTATCGCAAAAATTGGCAAAGTGCAGGTGACTGATCAAATGGTGATCGAACGTTATTCGCATGTGATGCATATTGTCTCCAATGTGCAGGGTGAAGTACGTGATGATGTTGATGCCCTGGATGTTTTTAAGGCAACTTTCCCTGCCGGCACACTTTCAGGTGCGCCAAAAATTCGTGCCATGGAAATTATTGACGAAGTAGAGCCGGTAAAACGTGGAATTTTTGGTGGGGCTGTCGGTTATTTAGGCTGGCATGGCGAAATGGACATGTCGATTGCGATTCGTACCTGTGTCATTCGCGAAAATAAGGTCTATGTGCAGGCCGGAGCAGGGCTAGTTGCCGACTCAAATCCTGAATCTGAGTGGAATGAAACCCAAATAAAAGCTCGCGCAGTGATCAAAGCGGTTGAATTATCATCAAATGGTTTGATTTTATGAGTTTTTGACGTTTTTTTTGAAAAAAACACTTGCAAGGATTCTGAGTTTTGCTAAACTGCACACCGTTCCGATACGAAACGTACGAAACACTAAGAAACGCCGGCATAGCTCAGTTGGTAGAGCAACTGACTTGTAATCAGTAGGTCCACAGTTCGAATCCGTGTGCCGGCACCATCTTAGAAGTTTGGTAGTGTGAAGTAAAGAACAGCACTGATGTAAGTGTAAAAAATGGTGAGGTTCCCGAGCGGTCAAAGGGGGCGGACTGTAACTCCGCTACGAAAGTTTCGAAGGTTCGAATCCTTCCCTCACCACCAATTTTAAGACTTCAATAAGTGGTTTGTACCAACATCGTGCGGGAGTAGCTCAGTTGGTAGAGCGGTAGCCTTCCAAGCTACATGTCGCGAGTTCGACCCTCGTCTCCCGCTCCATTGAAGTACTAATATTTGCTCTTATAGCTCAGTGGTAGAGCACTCCCTTGGTAAGGGAGAGGTCTCGAGTTCAAATCTCGATAAGAGCTCCAGATTACAGTTTAGCAACTTTGTTGCAAAGAAATTCCAAAAGCAGGCTATTTAGTCTGCTTTTCAAGTATTTAGTGTTCGGTTTTTTTAAACGATATGTCGGAGCTGGGTTTTACTCAGAATTGTGTTCGACGTAAACGAGGAAGATTAACATGGCTAAGGCTAAGTTTGAACGTAATAAGCCACACGTTAACGTGGGCACAATCGGTCACGTTGACCATGGTAAAACAACTTTAACAGCTGCAATTGCAACTGTATGTGCGAAGAAATTCGGTGGCGAAGCGAAAGACTACGCTGCAATCGACTCTGCACCAGAAGAAAAAGCACGTGGTA
>NZ_VPDG01000024.1:0-29176 GCF_013417805.1 Acinetobacter sp. YH12226
GCTCACCGAAGCAATCCCGGTTATAACGTGGCTGATATGGACGTTTAAGGCGCTTGGATCGCGGAATCCAGAGGTCATTGGCCATCATCCAGCGCCGAACCGTTTCTACCGGGATATTCAGGTCAAATATGCTGCTGAGCTTCTCATGCGCCAAGGTAGGTCCAAAGCCCAGCAGATGTTCAGAAATAATGGAAAGACATTTTGATTTTAATAACTCATCATGGCGATGATGGCCAGGTTGACCACGACTGGCATGTGCCAGACCTGAAACACCGTCTTGATTGAGTTTCTGCAATAACCGGGTAATTTGACGAGTGGAAAGATTCAGGATTTCAGCAGCACGGACCTGGGTAATACGATGATCTCGAACGTCTTGCAGAACTGCAAGACGTTGAATTTCCTTGTCAGACATAGTGATCAACATCTCTAATTTATATCCAGTCCATGATGGTAAAAACCATCATAAACTAGACATTTTTATTGGTGAGAATATAGACACTTTAAATGGTTTCTAACAAGGTTACTTCACATAAGAAATTTTATGTTAAATGATTGTTAGAAATGCCCCTTGATCGAGGCATTTTCTATAAAGAATACTAAAAACTAATTAAAGCCAACCAAGTTTCAAAACAAGGCAGTTCTCAGCAATCATATTTTTAAATTATATAACTCCCAACTGAGCTTTTGCTCCAACGATAAGGCTTTCATTTTGAGTTTCTAAGGCAAATAAACCATACATCAAAGGAGAGGCCGCTGCTCTTTCTAAAGTCTGTTCATATAGTTTATTCCAAACTTTACCCCCTAGTTTTTCATACTCGATGATTAGAGTTTTGAGGCTTTCTTCTCCAAACAAAGTTACATGCCCAGCAAAATCAATCGCTGGGTCATCTATATGGGCTGTTGACCAATCAATAACGCCTGAAACAGCTCCATCCTTTGAAGCTAGTACATGCCCAGCATATAAATCGCCATGTATAAATTGGGTGAAATCTGCCCATAGAACATCATTATCCAACCATTTTCTGTAGCGGGTTTCCAATTGCTCACTTATACCAAGTTCAGATTTTACTAACTGCAAATTGTTTGCTATTTCAGGTCTTAAATCTGAAGGTTTCATAATTTTCAAATCATTTTCCCGAACTTCTTTTTCAGGAATACTATGGATTTCAAATAAGGTTTTTGCCAAAGATGTTATGTATTTCGGGCTATCTTTGTCCATATTCCAAATTATTTCATAGGTTTCAGCATCCAAATTTAAAACAGGATTATCTTTAAGTATGGGATAAGCCACTAATTCTGTAGATGAAATTCTCCAATCAGGAACCTCTACAGAAAGATGTTTTTTTACCAATTCTAAAATGCGTTTTTCTTTCTTGATTTGTTCCCTCATGCCATCACGACGAGGAATACGCAGCAACCATTGTTGCCCCTTTGTATCAAGAGCAAAAACGACCTTAAAATCAATGCCCATTTCATTGAAATTCATTTTGTCCGTAAGCAACAAGCCGTGTGCTTCAGCAAGTGATTGAATATCTTGAATTGTCATTTTTAATTTCCTTTAAAGAGTTCAATAATTAATGTTCGGATTAGATTGGCTATCATTAACAATCTCTCTCAAAAGTCTTGATGATTTTGTGGTCTTTGATCTCGTAGATAATGTCAGCAATATTATCGACCAATTGCTTGTCATGAGATACGAAGATAATAGTTCCTGCATAGGACTTCATCATTGTTTCTAATGCGGCAATACTTTTTAGGTCAAGATAGTTTCCTGGTTCATCCATAAGCAAAATATTATATTTTCCTAAAAGCATTTTGGATAAAAGCAGTTTGATGATTTCACCTCCCGATAAGTCGGATAAGTTTTTTTGAATATCATTCGCTCCGATCCCCATTGAAGCCAATACTGCACGAATTTCCGCAACTGTGTACTCGCACTCTTCCTGCATAAAGGAGAGCACAGATTTATGCGTGTTAAATTTATATCCTGTTTGTGTAAAGTAGCCAATTTCAGCTTTTGGAGATATGGTTAATCCATCAGCACGTTCTGATATCATTTTTAACAAGGACGTTTTCCCTGTTCCATTCGATCCAGTTATAGCGACTTTAGCGCCAAGCGGTATTATAAAGTTAGCGTCATCAAAGATAGTACGGCTACCAAATTTTAAGCTCAGACCATCTGCCGTAATCGGGAACTTATTGTGCAGTTCTAGGGCTGAACTTTGACGAAAACGAATAGAACGCAAATGCTCTGGTGCTTGAATATCTTCTAATGCAGCCAAACGCTTTTCCATACTCTTAGCTGCCTGATACAGTTTTCTTTGCTTGGTGCCAGTCATTTTTGCATGCCCAAGTCGTCCAGCACTTTCGGTAGAGTTTTTGGATTTTTCTCCTTTTTTCTTATTGTCTAATCGATTAGCTTGCTGGCGTTTTTCTTGCACAGCAGATTCTAATCGCTCCCGTTCCTTCATCATCAGCTCATATTCTACGGCTTGGTGTTGTCGCTCTTCTTCTTTTTGACGCAAGTAATCCGAGTAACCACCCCAATATTCCGTAATTTTACCGTCTTTTAACTCCCATATCTTGTCTACAACCATATCAAGAAAATATCGGTCATGACTGATAACAAGTAATGCTCCATCAAATGCTTTAAGTTGACCAATAAGTAGATCTATTCCATTGAGATCAAGGTGGCTGGTTGGTTCATCCGCTAGAATGCCATGTACTTGTTGGGAAAATGCGGCAGCAATTTTTGCACGAGTTTCCTCTCCGCCACTCATTGTGTCGTTTTGTACATTGGAAACACCAAGGCGAGATAACATTGCCCGGTCTTCGACCGTTTCTATTTCGATTCCGCCCAGTTGGCTGATATGTGCAAAATCACCAAAACGCTGTAATGTCGCTTCGGCTAAAACAATTTCGCCATTAAGTACTTTGAGTAAACTACTCTTTCCTGCTCCGTTATCACCCACAAGACCAATACGGTCATAAGAGTGAATTTCCAATTCATCAATATCCAAAACATCACGCCCAGCATAATCCAAGCGTATGTTTCTCGCTTTAATAATTAAACTCATTTTTATTTACTCCTGTTTAGCTCTTGAAATTTTTTATGCAGCAAACAGGATTTAGGTGAAAACAAAAGCTAGCATCACAGTGTCCTCCCAAAAAAAAAGCTATTCATCCACAGGGTGGACAAATAGCTAGTCAATTAAGTTATAACTGGAAACTATGCACTAAAAGCATACTTATAAATTAAGCATACTTTTACTTTATATATCCGCATATATTCTTAAAGACACAACAAAAGCCCACCATTATAAAATAGTGTCACTATGCAAATAGTTGTGTCTTAACGAATGCGGATAGAATGCATAAACTTACCTAAAAAATAAAATTCAGTTTTATGATAACTTTACTGTTAAAAGAAGTCTAGACAACCTTGTTTTATGCTTGGATATAAGGCTTATTTTAAAATAATAGTAGTGAAGATTTTCTAAAATTAACATAATACACCTTATACGAAATGCTTGATATTTCTCTTTAAATATCATTATATTAACGTAAGCCGTTCTGGAGTATAGGGCACCAGAACGGCTTTTTATTGATTATTCATGTTCCACGATCACTAATTGAGCGATGTTCCACGGTTTTATTCAGTTTTAATAAACATCATCCGGTTTTTTGAGGAGTCATTATTTCAAGTGCTTGCACTGAAATTGGCTCTTCAAAAAACTGGAGTCTTGGCTAACCATATGGAAGGAAAAAGCGGCTTAGGAAGCCTCTCTTCTTCTGTTCTGGTTCAACATGCTCCGGGATAGGAATACGCTTATTGTCTTGCTGAGGAGTAGTCAATTCGTCATAGTTCGTTGCTAGTTCCGACCGAGGATCCGTTGCTATATCCTGTTTAAAGCTCTGATCGGTAAAGGTAGTCATATTGGCTTTTGGTGCTTCTAGTAAGCGCTGCATAGCTTCAATCTGTTCTTGATAAAACGATTCACGTTCTAAAGATTGATTTTCTCTCTGTATTGCCTGATTTAATTGTTTTTCCAGTATGTCAACTTGACGTTTTAGTAAGTCAACTTCTGTCAAGTTTTGACTGTTAATTGATTGACTTTGATTGACTGTATCCTCTTTTTTTTGTGGTTCCCCAAAAACTCTTAGGGCCTCTGAAAAGTCAATTAATCCATCAGATCCTTTAGATAAATTTCCTTTGTTTATATGTGCATATATGGCTTGTCTTGAATATCCATAAAGCTTAGCTAACTCTGAAACTGACAGTTTTTTCATTATGTAAACCAGTTTTCAACTTGTGTTAATACCTGACTGTTAACTTAACAATTTCAATTAACAATGTCATTGAAATCCTAATTTTCTGAGTAAAGGAAGTAATTCCTTAAATTTCTCTGCATCTTGCAGCATGGCAGCTATACGTACAGCAAACTGCTGATAGCTTTCTGTGCCTTGTGAATATTTACTCATCTCAGGAAGCTCTGAGAGCTTGTTGGCGAATAGATGGCGTTGTTTATCTGTTATTTTTGAAAAGAGGTCTAATGTATTCGGATCTCTTTTAGATTCGACTGAATGCGTGGCTGATTTTTTCTGTTTAAAGCTAAATGAAAAACCAGTAATAGATCTACCTGTTTTATGCTGTTCAACTTTGACAATAATATCGGTATGTTCATTTACTTGTTTTAATGCAATGTCTAAAACATATTTTTTAAAATCATACATTCGTTTGTATTCAGTCTCGAGTACACCTATTTTTTGTCTAAAATCATACATAGTTATGAGAGGCGTTTTTCCAGTACTACGCCATGCAATCAATATTTCATATAAACGAACAGCATAAGCACTTGTTAAATTACTTATTTGTTGTATTTCATACTTTGTAAATTGTTCTTCTAACCTAGTAATTAAAGGCACAATAGCAGGGGCAAAAATAAGTCTAACGACAGCTTCATTATCAATATAAGCCACCTCGCTCACCCATCTTGATTTGTGATTAATAGTGTTACCTTTTTCACTAAGACTCTGATAACTGAATTGTCTTGCAAACAAGTCATCGCAAGCATCTTTTAACGCCTGATAAGCCGTATTTCGATGTACACCAAACTGATTAATATAACTTTCAGCATGAACTGTTAGTGGATCATTAGCATTTATCCCTTTACCCGATTCCCTTGCTTCAACAATAGCTAGGAGAATTAACCTCTGTTCAACTAGATCGAGGTTATAACTGGCATTGATTAAGGCGTTATCTTTAACAACTAGTTCTGTTTTCATATGAAAAGATTATATTTTTAATTCAATAAGACGAGGTTATATAATTATCTCGCTTAATGCAAGGTAAACCTCGTTTTAATGCAAGGTAAACCTCGTTTTAATGCAAGGTAAACCTCGTTTTAATGCAAGGTAAACCTCGTTTTAATATCTCTAGAACCATTATGAATAAAGGATTACAGCTTAATTAAAAGCATTTAAAAGCTTAAAAATAATTAAAAGCCCAGGGAGTAAAAAATTGCCCTTGGTTTTCGCTTCGCTCAAACTCTATTGAATCTCGCTTTCGCTCGATTCGTCGGGGCAATTTTTGGTTCATATTTTCGTGAATTTGAGAAAAAGCAAAAGCAAGATCAAAAGCAGCTCGGAATTCGCTTCGCTCATGAGCTTTTTTTCTCGCTACGCTCGGTTTAGGAATCAAATTTGGAAAGTTCGCACCCATTCGGGATGCTCTGTAAAGCAGGTGATTGATGGATAGGGAGCTTGTAATCAGGGAAAGGGATGGGCAAATTTTCTCAGTTCGCTCGTAGACACTCGCTCTGTTTAGCGACTCATGCCACGAGATTTCATTTTAGGCGCATGTTGCTGTGCTTTGAGCTGTTGTTCCTGTCTGAGTTTCATCTGTTGTTCTGCTTTGATCTCATCCACACATTTTTTAATGACTTGATAGGATGGGTATAGAGTCTGGTATTGCTTGGCTTTGGCTGGATGTTGTTGTTGGTACTGCTTCCAGGCATGTTCTTTGAATTTGTCATTTTCCAATAAATCCTTCACACCATGTTTTTTCTGGTGTTCATGCTGACCTTTCAGCTTTTTGTGCTCCTGGTAAATCGCATCACGTTGGGCTTCCCAGGCTTTTTTTCCAAACAGTAAGGGTTTGTTCTGAGTTAATTCGTTGTGTTGATCGACCAGGCTTTGCAATTTGTCATGACTTTGCTTGAGTCCGCTTTTCACGATCTCCTGGGCAAGCTGCTGATTGAACTCATTTTGATGTTTGTGGTGCTTGGTCAGGGTTATTTCGGCTTGTTTGAGATTACGCTGCATGAAATCCAGGTCTAGATTCGCGTCTTTTGCGCTGATTTCGCGTTTTAGCACTTTGCCAAGGGTTTCCCTCTGTTTTTCCTCAAACAGGGCTTTTTCGTCAATTGGTGGCGTTTTAGCGCTATTTTTGATTTGGATCTGCTGTTCTGTTTTCAGTGTGCTGAGTTTGATCTCATTTTCAGCAATCAGCAGATCCATATTTTTGCTGTATTGCAGCTGAGCCTGATTTCTCTGTTTGATTTCGTCATTGCTTCGGCTGATTTCGGTCTCAATCCCTTTTCGGCGCAGTTCGGTGACTTTCGGCCCTTCGTGCAGCGTGGCTTCTAAACCATTCTCCTGGTCTTTGTAGCTGCGGTGGTCGACTCGGGCAGTGTATCCAGCCAGATCCAGGTGCATATTGCAGATATCGGCAAAGTGTTCGCGCCAGTGTTCGATTTCTCCACTGTGTTTCTGATCCAGTTCCCGGGTTTTCTCGGTGAAGCCTTCCTGAGTAAGTTTGCGTGTGCTCATCAGGATATGCGCGTGATAATTGCGTTCATCACTACCAGATCCAGTATGCGGTGCATGAATACAGGCATCGACGGCTACCTGGTGTCTGTCCACGATACTGGCGCATAGCTCTTCGAGCATGGCCAGGCGTTGTTCCTGATTTAATTCACTTGGAAAAGCGATTTCAAATTCTCGGGCAACTGTCGAGTTTTTTCGGGTTTCCCGTTGTTCAACTTCGTTCCAGAGTCTTTCCCGGTTTTTTAAATGTTCTGGTGCGCCTTCGGGTAAATAAATTTCTTTATATTCCACACCTGTTTTTCGGCTGTAATCATGTTCTCGGCCCTCACGTTCACAATAGATCTTTTCACCTGCCCGATAGGCAATCGCAGCAGTAGCGGAACGCCCTGCTGATCGTGCTACGGTTTTGACTGAAAAGTGGTAAATCGCCATGCCTATTTTCGCTTTTAAATTTTCACGTAGTGAAGTACAACCGTGGATACGGTTGTCGGGGTATTGGGGAGACCCCAATCGTACTTGCAAACGAAGTTTGCATAAGTGCGCTCTTCGAGGAAAACATTACTATACATATAGCACCTTGAATGCATATTCAAGTGCGCTTATGTTAGGGATGGTTTCCCAGGATGATGGTATTGGATTAATGAGCGTTACTGAAACACTAGACAGCAAAATCAAAGCACAGGAAGAAAAGCTAAAGCAGTTAAAGGCTCAAAGACAGGCAGCACTGGCAAGAGAACGTGCTAAAGAGAAAGAACAAGCTCGAAAGGATGATACCAGACGCAAAATTTTAATTGGATCCTGTATGCTAAAGATCACTGAAGATGATGAACAAGCCAGAGCTAAATTAATTGCTCAGATGGATAAGTATTTAACAGATGAGCGTGACCGAAAGCTTTTTAATTTATAAATTTTGAGGGATAAGTAGTGGAAGATCCAACACTTAATAAGTTAATACGTAATACAGAATTATTCTTCGAACATCACTGGAATGTAGACCTATTAGGAAAGCCTCCTGAATGGTCACCAGTACATTTTAATTTTGGAAAAATTCCTAATTACGATAAACAAGGTGTATATGCGTTTGTCAAAGGGGATTTAGTGACTTATATCGGTGTTGGGACTTCTAGAGGTGCTGGCCGTTATCGTGGTAATGGCTTAAGCGCCAGGGTAATGAAATATTGCCGATGGAATGAAGATAAAACTGAATATATTGCGATAGATCCAAGACTGAAAGATGCTGGATCCATCATTACAATAGGCTTTGAGCGTGATACGGCTTATTTAGCAAATGCCCTAGAAGTTTTTCTTATCTCTAAAATCCAACCTGTCCACAATGTGGTTAAAGTTGGTATGTAATTTCGCATAAGAAATTTTATGTTAAATGATTGTTAGAAATGCCCCTTGATCGAGGCATTTTCTATAAAGAATACTAAAAACTAATTAAAGCCAACCAAGTTTCAAAACAAGGCAGTTCTCAGCAATCATATTTTTAAATTATATAACTCCCAACTGAGCTTTTGCTCCAACGATAAGGCTTTCATTTTGAGTTTCTAAGGCAAATAAACCATACATCAAAGGAGAGGCCGCTGCTCTTTCTAAAGTCTGTTCATATAGTTTATTCCAAACTTTACCCCCTAGTTTTTCATACTCGATGATTAGAGTTTTGAGGCTTTCTTCTCCAAACAAAGTTACATGCCCAGCAAAATCAATCGCTGGGTCATCTATATGGGCTGTTGACCAATCAATAACGCCTGAAACAGCTCCATCCTTTGAAGCTAGTACATGCCCAGCATATAAATCGCCATGTATAAATTGGGTGAAATCTGCCCATAGAACATCATTATCCAACCATTTTCTGTAGCGGGTTTCCAATTGCTCACTTATACCAATTTCAGATTTTACTAACTGCAAATTGTTTGCTATTTCAGGTCTTAAATCTGAAGGTTTCATAATTTTCAAATCATTTTCCCGAACTTCTTTTTCAGGAATACTATGGATTTCAAATAAGGTTTTTGCCAAAGATGTTATGTATTTCGGGCTATCTTTGTCCATATTCCAAATTATTTCATAGGTTTCAGCATCCAAATTTAAAACAGGATTATCTTTAAGTATGGGATAAGCCACTAATTCTGTAGATGAAATTCTCCAATCAGGAACCTCTACAGAAAGATGTTTTTTTACCAATTCTAAAATGCGTTTTTCTTTCTTGATTTGTTCCCTCATGCCATCACGACGAGGAATACGCAGCAACCATTGTTGCCCCTTTGTATCAAGAGCAAAAACGACCTTAAAATCAATGCCCATTTCATTGAAATTCATTTTGTCCGTAAGCAACAAGCCGTGTGCTTCAGCAAGTGATTGAATATCTTGAATTGTCATTTTTAATTTCCTTTAAAGAGTTCAATAATTAATGTTCGGATTAGATTGGCTATCATTAACAATCTCTCTCAAAAGTCTTGATGATTTTGTGGTCTTTGATCTCGTAGATAATGTCAGCAATATTATCGACCAATTGCTTGTCATGAGATACGAAGATAATAGTTCCTGCATAGGACTTCATCATTGTTTCTAATGCGGCAATACTTTTTAGGTCAAGATAGTTTCCTGGTTCATCCATAAGCAAAATATTATATTTTCCTAAAAGCATTTTGGATAAAAGCAGTTTGATGATTTCACCTCCCGATAAGTCGGATAAGTTTTTTTGAATATCATTCGCTCCGATCCCCATTGAAGCCAATACTGCACGAATTTCCGCAACTGTGTACTCGCACTCTTCCTGCATAAAGGAGAGCACAGATTTATGCGTGTTAAATTTATATCCTGTTTGTGTAAAGTAGCCAATTTCAGCTTTTGGAGATATGGTTAATCCATCAGCACGTTCTGATATCATTTTTAACAAGGACGTTTTCCCTGTTCCATTCGATCCAGTTATAGCGACTTTAGCGCCAAGCGGTATTATAAAGTTAGCGTCATCAAAGATAGTACGGCTACCAAATTTTAAGCTCAGACCATCTGCCGTAATCGGGAACTTATTGTGCAGTTCTAGGGCTGAACTTTGACGAAAACGAATAGAACGCAAATGCTCTGGTGCTTGAATATCTTCTAATGCAGCCAAACGCTTTTCCATACTCTTAGCTGCCTGATACAGTTTTCTTTGCTTGGTGCCAGTCATTTTTGCATGCCCAAGTCGTCCAGCACTTTCGGTAGAGTTTTTGGATTTTTCTCCTTTTTTCTTATTGTCTAATCGATTAGCTTGCTGGCGTTTTTCTTGCACAGCAGATTCTAATCGCTCCCGTTCCTTCATCATCAGCTCATATTCTACGGCTTGGTGTTGTCGCTCTTCTTCTTTTTGACGCAAGTAATCCGAGTAACCACCCCAATATTCCGTAATTTTACCGTCTTTTAACTCCCATATCTTGTCTACAACCATATCAAGAAAATATCGGTCATGACTGATAACAAGTAATGCTCCATCAAATGCTTTAAGTTGACCAATAAGTAGATCTATTCCATTGAGATCAAGGTGGCTGGTTGGTTCATCCGCTAGAATGCCATGTACTTGTTGGGAAAATGCGGCAGCAATTTTTGCACGAGTTTCCTCTCCGCCACTCATTGTGTCGTTTTGTACATTGGAAACACCAAGGCGAGATAACATTGCCCGGTCTTCGACCGTTTCTATTTCGATTCCGCCCAGTTGGCTGATATGTGCAAAATCACCAAAACGCTGTAATGTCGCTTCGGCTAAAACAATTTCGCCATTAAGTACTTTGAGTAAACTACTCTTTCCTGCTCCGTTATCACCCACAAGACCAATACGGTCATAAGAGTGAATTTCCAATTCATCAATATCCAAAACATCACGCCCAGCATAATCCAAGCGTATGTTTCTCGCTTTAATAATTAAACTCATTTTTATTTACTCCTGTTTAGCTCTTGAAATTTTTTATGCAGCAAACAGGATTTAGGTGAAAACAAAAGCTAGCATCACAGTGTCCTCCCAAAAAAAAAGCTATTCATCCACAGGGTGGACAAATAGCTAGTCAATTAAGTTATAACTGGAAACTATGCACTAAAAGCATACTTATAAATTAAGCATACTTTTACTTTATATATCCGCATATATTCTTAAAGACACAACAAAAGCCCACCATTATAAAATAGTGTCACTATGCAAATAGTTGTGTCTTAACGAATGCGGATAGAATGCATAAACTTACCTAAAAAATAAAATTCAGTTTTATGATAACTTTACTGTTAAAAGAAGTCTAGACAACCTTGTTTTATGCTTGGATATAAGGCTTATTTTAAAATAATAGTAGTGAAGATTTTCTAAAATTAACATAATACACCTTATACGAAATAAAAATGGGAGCCTTAAGCTCCCATTTTTTAAGTAATTTTTTCAAATAAGGCTTGGGTGAGCATCTAAAATTCGAATCAATGTAGCTGCTGGTCCAGTTGGATAGCGTCGTCCCTGTTCCCAATTTTGCAGGGTACGGGGGCTAATATGTAGACGTGCAGCAAATTCATTTTGGCTCAAGCCAGTTTTTTCACGTACTTCTTTAATATCAGGCAATTCGAGTTCTGTAACTCGGCTTGCTTTAACTTCTTTACGTTTGATAGCTCCAGCTTCTTTGATTGAAGCAACCAAGTCATCAAATAAGTTGTTATCCATGAAATTGCTCCTTCACGAGTTGGTGCAGAATGGCGGTTTCCTTATCTGTTAAATTATCTTTTACTGATTTTGGATAAGCCACTAAGAAAAAGATCTGATCATCCTCGGTGACCCAATAATAAATCACCCGTATCCCACCACTTTTCCCTTTGTTACCTTGAGCACAACGTACTTTGCGAATACCACCGCCATTCTTGATTAGGTCACCTCTATCAGGCTGTACCAAAAGATCTTGCTGAAGTTGACGATATTCCTCATCAGATACAAGGTCTTTAATTTGCTTGGTAAAGATGCTGGTTTCAATAAATAACATGGACTCTTTATACGTCAATGGCGTATTTGAATTTTAGCAGTTTCCATAACAAAAAACGAGAGCTGGTAGATCTCGTTTCGCATAACAGCCATTATGTTAAATTGTAGTAAGAACTTTAATGCGATAGAGCAGAATGTATATGCAAAATAAGCTTGATAACATTATTCAAGAATTAAAAGAACTATCTGGGAATAGTCGTCTAAACATAGAACTACCTGATGATATTTTCATATCTGCTTATGAACGAAAAATAGGTTTTATTTTTCCAAAAGATTATAAAAAAGTTTTGAAAGAGATTAGCAATATCTTTTATGGAACAATTGAATTAGCGTCTCTTACAGATGAGAAAGAATGCTATCGAGGGCTATCTCAGATATTAAATGATGCTAGGGAGCAAGGTCTGCCAGAAGATTGGCTACCTATTTGTGAAGATAATGGTAGTTATTATTGCCTATCTCCTAATCATAAAATTAGATATTGGACAGCAGATGGATATAGCGATGAGCAGTGGGAAGATTTAGCAGATTGGATCAAGCAAGTTTGGATAGATGGAAATTAAGAATTTCTAAAATTAACATAATACACCTTATACGAAATTAAAAAATGGAGCCTAAAGCTCCATTTTTTAATAACTTTTTTTAAATTGCTAAGCGTAAATTCAGTGCTTTTACAACTTTAATCACAGTATCAAAACTAGGGTTAACATCACCAGAAAGTGCTTTATAAAGACTTTCTCGGCCTAAGCCTGTATCTCGTGATAATTGAGCCATTCCTTTAGCTTTTGCAATGTTACCTAAAGCCTTTGCAATGAATGCGGCATCGCCATTAGATTCTTCAATACATGCTTGTAAGTAAGCCTGCATATCATCCTCTGTTTTAAGATGCTCAGCACTGTCCCATTTGCGAAGTTTAATAGCCATTTATAGCTCCTCCTCTAAATCTTGTGCCAATTGCAGGGCAAGTTTTATATCTTTACTTTGCGTAGACTTATCTCCGCCTGCTAAAAGAATAACAACCCTTTGCCCTTGCTTGCAGTAATAAATCCTATAGCCTGGCCCAAAGAAGAAACGTAATTCAGAAACACCTTCACCGACCGGCTCAGTATCTCCAAAGTTTCCATCTTCAACCCGATCAATTCGGACTTGTATGCGTCTTTTTGCCTGCTGGTCTTTTAACTTGGTGAACCAGTCATCAAAGACTTCAGTGGTATATATTGAGTACATAAGTAGAATGTATCCTATAGGATACATTTATGCAAGAAATAAACTTGATATTTGGGGCTCGAAACGGTGAATTTCGTATAACCGCCATTATGTTAAGTTAATCAAAATTCTTAATGCACCAAAACCTAAAAATTTAAATGGAGTAAAAATGACTTTAAAGGGGTTAGATATTCAAGAAGATTGTATCAAAGCTATTTCTAATGAATCTTTAATATTTGATATTAAGAATAAAGAGTTTTTAGAGGATATAGAAAATCTTTTATTACAGTATTTTCAAAATTTTAGTAATGATTTAAATGGAATTGAGTTTGATAATTTTTCTGTGGAGTTTTGGTTCGATGCAGGACAATTGATTATTTATCCTGAAAAAGATTTATTAGATCGTAAACCCTTTGAATCTGAATATGATTTAGATAGATTAGACCCTTATTTTTATCTAGTTTGTGAAGAATATAGGATATATTTTGATGACTTAATATCTCGAAAAGTAAGCGATCAAGTATCTGAAAAAGAAGCTATTTCTAAAACTAATGACGTAATTGATTGTGTAAGCAAAGCTATAAAAAATATAAATGATGAAAACAATCTTTTAAAGATGTTAGGCAGGCCTAAATTAGAAATAAGATATTTCGGTGTAACGAAAGAAGAACTTTTAGCAAAAGAAATTCTCGTGAAATGAAGTAGATATTTTTGTCGTATTAAGGAAAACTAAAATTAACATAATGGGCGTTATGCGAAGTCAAAAATGGGAGCTTAAGCTCCCATTTTTATTGATGATTTTTTAATTCTTTCAGCATAGCATCCCGTAAAATTTCATTCATTCGTGTTTGATAACCTTTGCCTTGTGCTTTGAACCAAGCAAGTACATCAGCATCTAACCGAATTGAAGTTTGTTGCTTCACTGGGCGGTAAAATTGATTTTGGCGTACAGCACTGCTCCAATCGGTAATTTCAGGAATATCTGATAGATCTAGCTGATCATCAGGAACCGTGCCTTTAGCAAGCAAGCGTTGAATTTCAGCATCTTGCTTCTCACCAAATTTCTCATTCAGCTCTTTGCGTGAGTATCTAACCATGCTCATATTTGTTTCGCTCCGCTTTAGTCACTTGCCTTGCACTAATGATTCGTATGATTTCACAGTCATCTTCATCAAAAATGGTGTGAGCCACCAATAACATTAGTACGCCTTTAACTCGTCCAATGGTTTGCCAACGTTCTTCACCATCGGTATGTCTGTCTTGGATTGAGATCCGTAATGGATCTTCAAAAACAAGGCTTGCAGTTTCGAAAGAGATATCATGCTTTTTCTGATTCTTTCGATTCTTAGCCTCATCCCATTCAAAATACTGTTCCATAAAAAACATTCAAATTTGTATATACAATAATGTATCACAAAATTGTATAACTCAAGTTGAGAAGCGTAATTTTTAGTCAAATTTATTGGCAAGAACTATCAAAACTGCTCATAAAAAAGCCGACTTGTTTCCAAGTCGGCTTTTGAACATCATCGAGCAAATAATTTATATCATAAGTTTTTGATTTTTATATTTTTCAATTTGTGCATTTCGTATAACGCCCATTATGTTAAATTGAGGGGAATTTCAGCTATTCATTTCTAATTTTTTGATGATATAACAGTTCTCAATTTTACGATTATCCCCACAAAGATTTTCTAAGTCATCTAATTGTTTCTTGAAGGAGGTTAATTGCTTAATTCTATTATCTAATTCTTTTGTATGTTTTTTTATAAGGTTATTTACTTTAGTACAATTTTGATTAGGAGTTTCTAACTCCTCACATAGAGACTCTATATCTTTAATAGAGATACCTAAACTTCTACAATTTAATATAAAACTTAATTTATCTAATGAACGTAAGCATCCGGCTAACACAGCCTTACCAAGCGATCCTATAAGCCTTAATTTAGTTCCCACCTAAAAACAAGTGGGGACTTAATCCATGAACATGGATATATATTCAGCAACACCTCCTGTTGCTAAAAAACGCAGAACATACAGCAAAGAATTCAAACTCAGTATTGTCAATGCCTGTAAAAATCCTAATACCTCGATCGCTTCGGTCGCACTGCAACATAGTATTAATGCCAACCTTGTCAGTCGTTGGATCAGGATCTTCAGCCATCATGAGGGTGCCGTGCAGGATCCTACTCATGTGAATCCAGCATTTATTGCTTTGCCTTACACTGCTGCAATCAGCCAACCTATTGATGAGAGGATCACGTTGTGTATCACCGTGCCTCATACGAATAATGATATTCAGCTAAAATGGCAGACATCAGAAATACCTGCCTTGGCAGAATTACTCAAGGCACTTGCAACATGATCCGCATTGATGAAATCTGGTTGTCTACTCAGCCCATGGACATGCGTGCAGGTATGGATACGACCATGGCTCAGGTGGTGAGAGCCTTTGGCTACATCAAACCGCATTGTGCTTACCTGTTCTGTAATAAACGTGGCCATCGCATGAAAGTACTGGTACATGATGGACTGGGCATCTGGCTGTGTGCCCGGCGGCTGGAACAGGGCAAATTTCACTGGGCTCAAGTTCACCAAGGTGAAACCGTGGCCCTCAGCCCGGAACAGTTACAGGCACTGATCCAAGGTTTGCCCTGGCAGCGCATTGGACGACAGCAGGTGGTGACGATGCTTTAAACCAGGCTGTTCCATTCTGCTATTCTCCAAACGTTCTATTTCATTCTTCTCATGACCTCAGGCATACTGCGGTCATGAATACGCTGCCTGACTTAAGCCAACTGACCCATGAACAACTGCTGGAATTCACCAGACAGTTGGCGATGCAGCATCAGTCTCTAGCACAATCAAATCAAGAATTAGAAAAATCAAACCAGCAATTGGATGCCAAAGTTCAACATCTTGAAGTCACCAATCAGCAATTAGATTCTAAAGTTCAACATCTTTCTATTCTCAATCAAAAATACGAGCATGAACTCGCACTATTTAAACAGCACAAATTCGGCAGTAAAAACGAACATCTCACTGCAAAACAAATCCACCTGTGGGATGAAGCGGTTGAAGAAGATATTGCTGCGGTTGATCTAGAACTGGAACGGCTAAATGCAGATAAAACCGATGCAGCGACACAGAAAGCCAAAACCAATAAACCTAAACGTCGACCACTGCCAGATCATCTACACACCATCCGTATTGAGCATGAACCTGCATCAACCCAATGCGCTTGTGGCTGCCAACTCCGTCGTATCGGCGAAGATGTCAGTGAAAAACTGCATTTCAGACCGGCACAGTTCTATAAGGAACAGCATGTGCGTGGTAAATGGGTCTGTGATCAGTGTGACACCCTGACTCAGCAAGCGATGCCCGCCTATGTGATTGATAAAGGCATTGCTTCACCTGAACTGCTCAGCCATGTTTTGGTATCGAAATATGCCGATCATTTGCCGCTGTACCGTCAACGTCTGATCTATCAGCGGGCGGGAATCGAACTTTCTAGATCAACTTTATCTGACTGGATAGGTCGCTGCGGTGTAGAACTGGAACCTCTAGCCAATGCCTTAAAAGAGGTGGTACTACAACAGCAGGTGCTGCATGCAGATGAAACACCGGTCACCATCATGCGGATGGGTGAGAATGATAAAAAACCGAAGAAAGGTTATGTCTGGGCCTATGCCACTACACAGTACAATCCAGTTCAGGCGGTGATCTATGACTTTCAGCTCTGTACACGACAAATTTCACAGAACCCTTATCCTATCAGGATTCTGCCTTCTTAAAATTGCCAAAATTTCCTTAAACTCTTCTTTTTTCCCAAAACCAATTAAACGCTGAATCGCCATTTGAACATAGTCTAAACCATAGCGAAATAAACTCATTGAGAGTCGTCCATGCTTCTTTATTTTTATCGCTTTTTTTTGATCATGTTGCCATTCACCCGTTAAGTAACACCAACAGAAGCTTATAGCTAACACCGCAATCAATTTTTTCACTCGTCTAGGGTCTGTCAAGCGCGTATTTTCAAGATTAAACCCGCGTCCTTTGAGACAACTGAATAAGGTTTCAATTTCCCAGCGTAATGCATAATCCTGAATAGCATTGGCATTAAACTGAGGAGAAACGACGAGTAAAAGCTCTCCATTTTCTAACTGTAGTGCACTTATATATAGTTTCACCCGACCAACCAAAATCCGTCGTTTACGACATTCAATTTGACCAACTTTAAGATGGCGAAATAAATCACTAATTTTATGATTCTTTCCTAAATGATTGGTGACAATGAAGTTTTTTTAACACGAATGCAGAAGTTGATGTCTTGTTCAATTAACCATGTAAACCACTGCTCACCGATAAACTCTCTGTCTGCGAACACATTCACAATACGGTCTTTACCAAAAATGGCTATAAAGCGTTGAATCAAAGCAATGCGCTCTTTCGTATCTGAATTTCCACGTTTATTAAGCAATGTCCAAAGGATAGGTATCGCTATTCCACGATAAACGATTGCGAGCATCAGGATATTAATATTTCGTTTTCCCCATTTCCAATTGGTTCTATCTAAAGTCAGTTGCACTTGGTCGAATGAAAACATATTGAAAATCAACCGAGAAATTTGACGATAATCAAAATACTGACCTGCAAAGAAGCGCTGCATACGTCGATAAAATGATTGTGGTAAGCACTTGATGGGCAAGGCTTTAGATGCAGAAGAAAGATTACATGTTTGCTTTAAAATAATCACAAGCATGATGAGCGCAAAGCACTTTAAATGTGACTTGTTCCATTTTAGAGATTTGTTTAAGATAAGATATAACTCATTGAGATGTATCATAGTATTCGTCGTTAGAAAACAATTATTGTGACATTATTTCAATGAGTTATCTATTTTTGTCGTGTACAGAGGACTTTCAGGATAGTCGTTCAGGCCAGCATGCTGCAGAGTTCTTGAAAGGCTGGCAGGGTTATCTAGTCTGTGATGATTACAGTGGTTATAAAGCACGCTTTAAATCAGGCCAGGTCATTGAGGTGGGCTGCATGGCCCATGCACGTCGTAAATTCCATGAACTGCATGTAACTGGGAAAAGTCAGGTCGCTGAACAGGCATTAGTGCTGATTCAGAAACTGTATGCGATAGAAGCAGAGCTCAGGAAAAAGACCGATGGTACAGCGGAAGACCGCCGCGAATACCGACAACAGCATAGTCAACCAGTGATGCAACAACTATATGAATGGCTCAACCAACATCATCTGACAGTGCCATCGAGTTCTCCCACCGCCAAGGCCATCAATTACACTCTGAAGCGTTGGCCAGCTTTAAGCCGCTATCTGGATGATGGCAATCTACCTATTTGCAATAATTGGGTCGAGAATCAGATGCGTCCCTGGGCGTTGGGGCGCAAGAACTGGCTGTTTGCAGGTTCGCTGCGCAGTGGTCAGCGAGCGGCAAACATCATGACGTTAATCCAGTCAGCAAAGCTGAATGGCTTGGATCCGTATGCCTATTTAAGTGATGTGCTGAAAAGGCTGCCGACACATAAAGTGACCCAGATTGAAGAGTTACTGCCACACTGCTGGAAACCTAAATCGAATTAAAATTGGTATGGGATTCAGCGGACGCTTACGTATATTGAACGTTATAATCGGACTATACGTTATAGCTGGCTAAGCAAGCATCTATTTGACACACTGGAAGAAGTACAAGATTATGCAACAAACTGGTTGTGGCATTACAACCATGAAAGACCACATCAAGCTAACAAAGGAAAGCCACCTCTAAGGGCTGCTTAACCTCTACTTTTAACTTCGGTTATTTATGGGAGGATTACCATAACTTAAAGCAGAATAGGGAGGCTTTAAGGATGTAAATAAGATATGTGAAGGAATTTCTTTTCGGATTTCATTTATATAGATTTGAAGAATTCTGTAGTCTCGTTCCTGCAGTTTAATTACTCGGTACGAATATTCATTTTTGATTTTTGGCTTTTTTGATCGATCATCGAACTCATCATCTGTATTTGTAATAATTAAACTAAAACTATGATTCTGAATTGATTTTTTAATAGAGTTGGTTGTTAGTAGCATAAGCTCACCAATTCTAAGACCATAGTTGAGCATGAGATGTATGATCAGAAAGTTTCTGAGTTGTACATTTTTAGATCTAAAAGGATTTAATTCATTGTATTTATTAGAGTTACTTGGTGAAATGACTGAATACAATCCTTTAATCATTTCCTGATTCATGCTCTTAAAATTATGATTTATCTCACTTTTAATTGTCTTATTGGCTTTTGAAAAATTATTTATAATTTTTTTCTTTATTGTCATATATTTATTCAAGTTTTCTTTAATTTTTTGAATTTCCTTCAACGTAAGTTGTGGCTGTGATTGCATGCTTAAGTATTCATTAATCAAGAAGTTGTAAAACTTTAAGAAGGATCTAACTCTATGACCAATTGTTGTGTAATTAATATGTTCTGAATTGCTTAGCCGTATAAGATTACTTTCAAGTTTTTTATTATTTTCTAAGTAAACAATGAAATTATCAATTTCACATTGAATGATCTCAAAATTATAGGATGTCGAATAGAACGACTCACAAAAGGACGTGGCAAACTTTTCAAACCAAAATTCATACCAAAATTTTATTGCGATTAAATCTGCATGCTGCGTAGAGATACTTTGAAATCTAAGAAATTTCATGGTGTACAGCATAGGGTACATACATGGACAGAATGAATCTAAATCAAATAAAAGAATAATTTGATTTTCGTTTGAGACTTTCTTTTCTAAATGAATTGTTTTTAAAGCAAACATAGTAAAGTTTATGAATTATTCTTAAGGTCAACATATCATATTTTATGATTGAAATAGAAATTAGTTAAGTTATTGAATCTTAGTTCAAGAAAGAAAAATATGAAGTTATTGTTAGGTGTATCGGAATTGTCATAATTAAAATTCTCAAAGGAGTAGAAAAGGCACTACCCCACAATTTTTTTCTCTCAAAATGTCATTCACTGTCATTTTTTAGTGGCAAGTACCAGGTGCAATTCTTTTTACGGTGTATTACACCGTAGATGTTTTGAGTGAGCTTAGCTGGCACCGTAAAAGTTTTGATCGACAAAATATCCAAAGTCAACTGGACTGTTAATCCATTTGCTAAACAAAACGTGAAACAGCAAATTATTGTAGTCTATATATTTTTCATAATTGTTCACGATACCTAAGTTCAGCAAGTTTTTTTCAAACTCAATGCGTTCAATGGGTTCTGATTTCACAAATGCATGGATGGATGCTTTGATTGTGGGAGGAAAATAAAGTGTCATCCTAACTACAGGACCCTGCAACGTAGCAATTCCTGTAAAAATCCATTTAAAACAATGACTTATTTCAATTCTGCCATCTGCAAGCGTTTTGTGGGGATGGAGGCCGGAATCATTAAAGTATCATCCTAATTTTCGCTCAACCTTGGAAAATGCTGAGAATCGTAAAAATAAAGTTTCATCCTTTCCGCTACTAGTTCAAGGCTTTCTTCCGGCCGCCGGCAACAACGCTGCTTGGCTGAGGCGATCCACTTGCGCTACCGCTCACTGATCAGATCGAACTTGAACTCGACGAGCAGCCAACCATCAGGCCGAGCGTGATCGCCAAAAAAAACGGATCATGCGAAATCCTTCGTTGAGTTTGGCGCGGGTTTTAGCAAATCAGCTGGCCCGCGATCCGGTTGAGAGTGATCCGAAGCGGTCCTTGACGACCGGCACAAATCGGCCGATTCTGTTGAAAAAGTAGCTTTAGCGGCAGCCTGCCGATCAGGTGTGCCTGCTGTCGAAGTGGCTGCAAGCCACTTCAAGTTGCCTTCCGGCGTTTCACTGAGCGTCCTTGCTCAGGTTTAAGGGTTAATTTGAGGGTTTCTGCTCGTAGCAGGCATACCTATCCCGTCAGCGGTGGCCCTTGAGGCAAAAGCTTGGCCATGCGGCGCAGGTTCTGCACCATCGCAGCCAAGGTGAATTCGTCAGTGGCACCCGTTAGGCCACGCAGTCGTAAACGGTCGAGTTTCATGATCCGTTTGAGGTGGGCGAAAAGCATCTCCACCTTCTTTCGTTCGCAGCGAGAGACGAGGTACTCCGGTGTCTTGGCGATGCGTCGAGCCACGTCGCGGGCAGCCTCATGGATGCTGCGGACGATCTTCCGATTCGGCGTGTTGGGGCAGCATTTCGCTTTCAACGGGCAGGTGGCGCAGTCGGTTTGGCTGGAGCGGTAAATGACGGTTTTGGCCTTAGTTACCCGCGACCTTTGCTGGGTGAAGGCGCGCCATTCACTGCGTAGCGGTTTGCCGGCTGGGCAGCGATATTCATTGGCGTCCTGACTCCAGTGAAAGTCGTTACTGGAGAGGCTGTCGTCCTTGCGCTCGGTCTTGTCCCACACCGGCACATGCGGTTCGATGTCCTTTTCTTCGACCATCCAGGCCAGCATCGGGGCGGTGCCATAAGCGGTATCGCCGATAAGGCGTTCCGGTGTGAGATCGAACTGCGCCTCGACACGCTCGACCATCGTCCTAGTCGAATCGACTTCGGCGGTACGGTGCGCCGGGGTAGCTTCCACGTCCATGATCACACCGTGCTCAGTGTCGATCAGGTAATTCGTGGAGTAGGCAAAAAAGGCCGGGCCACCTGGCGCTGCTGTCCAACGGGACTGAGGATCAGTGAGCGAAATTTTCTTGGGAAGAGCCTCAGCCAGCGCCTCTTCATCAAGGGCTTCGAGGTACTCGCGCACTGCGCGGCTGCTGAGCTTTGGATCGTTCCAATCGACCTCATCTCCCGCCACCCCACGTTGCCGGCTGGCATCCGCCTTAATGATGCTGGCGTCGACGGCGAAACCTTCACCCTTGACTAGGCCGGCTGCCATGCAGCGCCGCAGCACCTCATTGAATAACCAGCGGAATAGATCGCTGTCACGAAAACGCCCATGGCGATTCTTCGAGAAGGTCGAGTGATTGGGGACTTCGTCTTCCAGACCCAACCGGCAGAACCAGCGATAGGCCAGGTTCAGGTGCACCTCTTCGCACAATCGCCGCTCGGAACGAATGCCATAGCAAGTAGCCGACGACCAGCATGCGCACCATCAACTCCGGGTCAATCGAGGGACGCCCGATGGGGCTATAGAAATCTGCCAGGTAGGCACGTAGATCACTGAGATCCAAGCACTGGTCGATGCTGCGCAGGAGATGTTGGGCCGGGACGTGATCTTCCAGATTGAACGAGTAGAACAGGCGCTGCTGTCCTCCCGGTAACTGTCCCATCATGCTGTTCGCCCCCACGCTCGCTGACAAAGCAATTTTGCCAACGGCATGGGGAGGCCGCTACTTTTTCAACAGAATCGGCCGCACACAGCCATTCGGCTCAACAGAACCCTGCCTTTACCCCACCAAACTCCGGAAACTCGCCCGGTAGTCCGTCGGCTTGAGATGCACATGTTGGCTGAGGTCGCCGGGTAGCGTGAACAGGCGCGGACCGTCCCGAAACTGGAACACGCGATACAGATGGAATTGATCGCCCGCCTCCTTGGAGAATTCGAGTTCGTTGTGGCTGACCAAGAAAGACGAGCCTACCCCGCCATTGGTGGTTTTCACCTCGATGAAGCGCTCATGGGCGTCCTCTTCGAACGACAGGATGTCGAACCCCGCACCGTCTCCCTGGGTGTCGGACACCCAATCCAGCCGCTGAAAAAGCTCTGGGTGGCCGAGCTCGGTCAGGCGTTGCTGTTCGTAGCCAATCACCCACTGCTCCCCTGCCCGGCCCAGCTTGCGGTTGGCTTCATCGCGAGCGGCATAATCGAACTTTCGCGGTAGGCGTTGCCGTAGAGATGCCGGGGTACGCACAAGCACTTCACGGGCGGGTGGTTCTACCAAAGCCGCTCGGTAGGTTTTGTCACCCGGAAGTTTTACCTCCTCCAGGGCATCGACAAGAGCGCCGACCGTCTGCTGATGTTCCAGAACGTAGGCGTGTACGGATTTACGCAGCAGCAGTTGGCTGTTGCCGCGTGGCTTGTAGCCGTTGATATAGGGCAGGCCCAGGGCATCGAGTACGGCGCTAATGTTCTGGTGCTTGAGCTCGACTGAAGACTTGCTGCGACCGTTCAGCAGTTGGCGCAGTGCCTGGTTGTGCTCGGACTTGTTGTACGGCTCCCCAGCCGCCTCGGCACGCAGCATGTCGAAATAGTCTTCGACCGTGGCCAGGACCTCTTCTTCGGACCAGTCTTCGCCGATGCGAATGATGCGAAACCCGAGCCGCGTCAGCGCCGGAACGACGGTCGCCTCGCCACCGGAGAAGCTGTCAGCAGTGAGCGGGCCCTGCTCGGGAAATTGCTTGCCGAAGGCCACACCGGCGATGGCCTTGGAATCGCAATCGGTGCCGGTCTTCGGATCACGTACCAGGAAGTCGCGGGACTTGCCGTAGCCGTGGCGCGCCAGGAATTTCGTGCGGCCCAGTTGCACGAACTCATCGATGGCAGCCTGCACGGCGGCGGGGCTTCGAAGCTGGGAGAGTTGAGACACAGGGTCCTTCCTTACTGTCATGGTGTGCCGGGAACCGCCGAGCCACGAGATTATGAGTAGCCCCTGAACAGAAACGTCACGATAAAAGCCGTGAACGCCACCAGGCCCATTAAATCCCTTGCGTATTTGCAGCCCGTGCTGTCCAAACCTGTACCAGGTCCGATCAACACGCTCCAACCATTGAGGTACGAAAACACCGCCTGACCGAACAAAAAATGCGTGATAGCCGCCGCAGCCATGACGCCGGAATCGTCAGACAGGCTGTAGCTGTTGACCATTGCCCTGTACGCCTGCATCTGAAATGGCTATTGCCCTGATGGGAGCCGGCTTTTCAGCCACCGACACCAGCGATGCCGTCAATATTCTTTACCCGATAACCATGACCGTACAAGCTAACAAGGCCTGGCAAGCCAGCGGACTTAAAAAGTCTTTTTTTCTACCATCCCACAAAAAAGTTCGTGGTGGAGAAAAGATAAGCTATGCAAGGCTTTAGGAGACGTGGTTTTTCAGGATGACGAAGAACGATTCGGCGCTAGGTGCAACATAGGTGCATCGCACGAGCGCTAGGAACGGCGAAAAAAGGCGGACGTGGCGAAATCGGTAGACGCAGCAGACTTTAAAATTGGAGTGCCCGCGGGGAAATCCGCGGAGTAGAACCGCTCAAAGTCGGGGAACGCTAACGGGCAATACCCTAAGCCAATCCCGAGCCAAGCCCCTTCGGGGGAAGGTGTAGAGACTGGACGGGCGGCGCCTAAAGCCTTCGGGCAATGGCGAAGGGACAGTCCAGACCACGAACGTCATCAGACGGCGGCGAAAGTCGAGGTGGTACGAAAATCTGCTTCTCTGTGAGAGTACGGGTTCGAGTCCCGTCGTCCGCACCACAAAGCCAAACATCCCTGCGATGATCGACCTCTGGGCGTTTGGTCGTGAGCCCGCCACCCTCGCGCTACGCTTTGCGCAGGCGTCGAAGGCGATCAGGTGCGCCCATCGATTCCGTCGAGCACCATCGCTGCGAGTTCATCGCTGGTGTGTGCACCACTATCGAGAACACGGGTTGTGCATGGAAGCCGTTCCCTTGCGGCCAAGCATCGGGCGACATTCGCTAATCGCCACTCTCGAATCTCCGCATTTCGATTCGGGTCAGGATGCATGGTCTGGTTCGCGATCCGGTGACGCAATAGGTCCTCGTTGAGCGTCAGAAAGATGTGCAGCAGCTGATCGTCGATCCGCCTTACCCCGTCGAGTATCTCAGTCAGATAGTCCGGGTGCACGAGCGTCATTGGGATGATGATGTCCTGCGAGTAATTCCTTCGAATCTCCCTGACCGCCGCGATCGTAAGTCCCCTCCACAAGGGGAGATCCTGATAGTCTCCGCTCGCTGGCATGGGGACCGTTTCTTTCACCACGAACCCGATTTCCTCGGGGTCAAAGATCAGCGATTTGGAACGCCGATCGCGCAGCCGCTTAGCGAGCGTCGTCTTTCCGGCGCCGAAAGGTCCGTTGATCCAGATTATCATTGTCGACGGCCTCTAACCTGAAGGCTCGCAAGAGCGCTCGACGGCCTCGTGCGGAGGCACGATCGGAGTGGTTCCGAAATGCTTCTCAAGATAGGTGACGCCGAACGTCACGATGTCCTGCGCGTCGAACAGGTAGCACTGAGCAAAGCCCACGACACCTTCTCGATGGCGACCGAGCTTCACGTAAGCATTTGCTATAGTTTCAACCGCATCCGGCTTTCCTTCGATAGCAAAGCAATCGAGAATGCCGTTTGAATCGTAATCCGATGCCGTTTTCCAGGCGACTTCACCGTCTCTTCCAAGCATCGGCATCTCATACGTCACCCACCGTTTGTTGGGGATATCGGCAACCGCCTCGGCGTAGTGCAATGCGGTAACGGAGTTTAGCGGCGCACCCAACAGCAGGGCCTTCCCGCCAAGGCGAACGAACCGCTCGACGGGCGATCCTTCCCCCAAGGCGTGACCGAGTTCGTGAGGCTCCGTCAGCGTTTCAGCCAGCGGACCAACCGCGACCATCGATGCATCGGGGTGCGCGCTGCGCCGCGCGCCGGGGGCTTGAACCAGAAATTGATTCAGCAGGCCGAACCCACGGTAAGTCCCGGCTGTTGCGGGATCGAACGGCAGCCAGGTACGGCGGGCTTCGTCATCCAGCCGAGCGCCATTCAGAGTCTCCTCGTAGGGTGATCGGTCCCACGACGCGTATCCCATCACAGTGCCAGTCGGCCCAACCGCGGAGCGTAACGCGGCAACGACCGTCTCCGCTCCTCCTTCGACCGGACCAATCGCTTTAAGTGAGGCATGCACCATCAAGAGGTCACCGGTTTGGACTCCGAGTTTTTGAAGCGCCTCCGTTATTGCCTTCCGCGTATGCATCGCGATATCTCCTCTAAACTGCAAAACACTATACCTATCGAGATATCACTCTACTATACCTATCGAGATATATAGAGGTGGTCCCACTTGTTTGAACAACTAAAAGCGTATTTATAAGTGATATTCCGCTCTAGTTAAGCCACCTTGTTTTGTTGGGGTAGCTGATCATAGTAAAACTCATTTGGTGTCATTTTGTCTAGACTCGAATGAGGTCGTTTCAAATTATAAGAGACCTTTGCACGAAACAGCCCCTTTGCTCGAGGCATACCACCAAACCGAAAAAAAACAAAGAATGGCAATGAAATAAGCAAAACAATGGCTAAATCATGGATAAAATCTCCAAATGGTTGTTAAATTTGTGTCTATTGGCTGAGCTTACTAACCAACAGACACAATAACCCTAGGCGAGTCCGTATTTTCGTTTCAAGCTTAGGGCAGTTTTTAAATTATGCACCATGCTTGCAAGCAAAGTGCTGGTATGAAATTGCATTAACCCTAAATGACGAGCTTTGCTCATCCCATAATGCAGTTTAAAATGTCCAAAGACCCGCTCAACGGTGTTTCTAGTTTGGCTCTTTTGGGTATTATTGCGTTTTTGCTGTTCGGTTAAGGGTGTATTGCGCCATGCTCTATCATGAATATGATTTTTTATCGGTGGTTCATGCTCGGCAAGGTAGTCATCATGGGCTTGGCTTTTATACGCACTGTCAGCATACACGGCTGATTCATCATCTGTTAACAGCGTGGTAAAACATTGGGAATCATGGACATTGGCAGGGGTAGTTTCAACCTTTTTGACAAAGCTGTCTTCATCACAGTTGAGATGAATTTTAAAGCCGTAGGTGGTTTTTACTTTACCTGTACTGTCTTTTTTACTGACATAGGCGGCTTCGTTATCTTGGGTATTGTCGGTGTGTTTGCCTTTCTTAGGTCGTTTGTTTTTAGCTTCAACGATACTGGCATCGATGATGCTGACACTGCCCGCTTTGATAAAAATGTTTTGTTGGGCTAGTTGCTCATTGATTTGGTTGAACAATGGTTCAATCAGTCTAAGCTCACCTAGGTGTTTGTGGTATCGCCAAATGGTGCTATGGTCGGGTACATCATCCGTTAATGATAGGCCAACAAAGCGACGAAATAGTAAGTCTCGTGCCAGTTGTTTTTCCATGGCTGGATCCGATAGGTTATAGAGTTTTTGTAAGAGTAATACTTTAAACATGATGACAGGGTGAAAGGCAGATTCCCCACGCTCACTGCTATGAACGTGGCGTAAGGTTTGCTCGATAGTTTGCCAGTCAATTAGGTTGTGTAGTTCATCTAATTCTTCGATGGCTTTGTGAGCGTTAATGAGACTGTCTGCTAGGGAGAGTTGCCCTGTTTGTTTCCATGCCATAGTCGTGTTTTTTGCTAGGTGATTGATTTTATTGTATTATACCAATTTAATGAACTTTTGTGTGTTTATTCGTGCAAAGGTTTCTATAAACTGCTAAACTACACCCACTCAAATTAGTGGGTGTAATTAGTTTGAGTTATAAAAATCTCACAACTGAAATCGTTTGATCTATCTTAGACACCTTGTGAATACGGTGTATTAAGCCGCGAAATCTCAGCGCATTCAAAAAAACGTAATTTAATAAATTTCTCAGTGCTTGCCATTGGGCTTAGTCGTCTCTCCCTCTAACTGACTTTGCTCAGGCTTGTACGCATTTTATATGTAGATAACAATGCAAAACGTACAAACTTTAAAGTTAAGCCGTGCCACATTGATGTTTCCTTTGGCATTGGTTTTATTCGAATTTTCGGTCTATATCGGTAATGATTTAGTCCAACCTGCCATGCTCGCCATTACCCAAGATTTTGGGGTCAGCAGTGCATGGGCACCGTCGTCTATGTCTTTTTACTTACTGGGCGGTGCTTGTGTCGCATGGTTGCTTGGGCCACTCTCAGACCGTTTAGGCCGTAAAAAGGTGTTGCTCGCAGGTGTAGCATTTTTTGTGCTGACCTGCCTTGCAATTTTACTCACTCAAAATATTGAGTCTTTTTTGGCACTCCGCTTTTTACAAGGTGTGGGGCTGTCGATGATTTCTGCGGTGGGTTATGCCGCAGTACAGGAAAGTTTTGAAGAGCGTGATGCCATTAAAGTCATGGCTCTCATGGCGAATATTTCTTTGCTAGCACCGTTACTTGGTCCTGTGGTCGGGGCGTTTATGATTGACCATGTGTCATGGCATTGGGGCTTTATTGGCATTGCCTTTTTGGCTTTTTTAAGTTGGTTTGGTTTAAAAGCCAAAATGCCTGCGACACAACAGCGTCATTCTAAAAAGCCGCTGCGCTATATTTGGGATGACTATAAGACGGTCTATAAAAATAAGACCTTTTTGGCGCTCACCTTTGGCCTACCCATGGTCGCGATGCCGTTGATGCTGTGGATAGCACTGTCACCCGTGATCTTGGTGGAAGAACTTGGCTTGAGCAGTATGCAATACGGCTTGGCACAGTTCTCCGTCTTGGGCGGTCTCATTCTGGGCAACATTGTACTGATTAAAGTCATCGACAAAATGGCACTGGGTAAAACCGTGTTACTCGGTTTGCCCTTGATGTTCATCGGTACGCTGTTGGTAGTGCTCGGCACGATTTTCCAAAGCTATTTCTTGCCGTTACTGATTGTGGGGATGACTTTGGTGAGCTTCGGTGAAGGCATTAGTTTTTCAGTGTTATACCGCTTTGCGTTGATGTCATCGGAAGTGTCCAAAGGGACGGTTGCTGCAGCCGTTTCGGTTCTGATGATGTTTACGTTCTTCTTCGTGATTGAACTGGTTCGCATAGCTTATGTGGCATTTGGTCTTTGGGCTTATAGTTTAGTCTGCCTCATTTTGATTGCACTTTGGTTTAGCTTTCCACGTGCGACCGTGAAAAAAGTGATGCAAAAACGTCTTGAGAGTGGTGTTTACTAAAATTTTATTCACTGAATTCAGCGAAGCTCACATCATAAAAAAGCGCCCATTCAAATGAATGTGCGCTTTTTTATTATGGCTTTAAATAATCCTTTTTAAAGCCAGTTTTTAAACTCAGGCTTCTATTATTAATGAAGTTTTCGGACCATTCAGGATCGTTCGATTTACTCAAAATATCTTTGAGCCAAACCTTTAATGTTTCAATTGGATAATCTGCATTTTTGTATAAGTTAATCACGGTGATAATCTG